>JBEPXQ010000045.1:5885-9248 GCA_041641835.1 Bacteroidales bacterium | reverse complement strand
TCTGTTATTTACACGCTGCAAACCCTTCAAGCCCTTGCCAATAGCATAAAGGCAGACTTTTTATGAACTTATCAGCTTCTGTGTTGTTTATCTTCTGATTCTTAACTGATTTAATATCAGTATCTAAATTAAATTACTGACTGTTACTAAAAAACATAGAGGAATACAGATGAAAAACTTTGTACCCGTAGAGCATTTTCAAAAGCTCACACGACTGTTGCTTTCAGCAACTTTATTTTTATCCATCCATTTTTTGTTTGCAGCAGATGTTGACACTTTCGGTACACCTTATAATACCGGGCCGGATAATCAGCATCCACCTGCAGCCTTTGCACCACCTACGGCCAGTAATCCCTCTCCTATAACGGTGGAGTGTAAAGCAGATGTGCCCGCCCCGGATTCTACAGTGGTTAATGATGCCACTTCTGCCTGCGGGATCAAGACCATACAGTTTGTAAGCGATGTGTCGGATGGAGCTACCTGCCCCGAAACCATAACCAGAACCTATGAGATAACCGACTCCTGCAATGCCAGCATACAGGTTATTCAAAGTATTATTATCCATGATCTGACGCCCCCCACGGCAAGCGACCCTCCCGTGATTACGGTGGAGTGTACCACTGATGTACCAGCTCCGAATCCTGCCGTTGTTTTGGATGAGACGGATAACTGCGGAGTGCAGGCAGTGAATTTCATCAGCGAATCTTCTGATAATAATCTTTGCCCGGAAACTATCACGCGTACTTATGAAGTACTGGATTCCTGCGGAAACAGCGTTACAGTTTCTCAGGATATTGTGGTTTTGGATGTTACTGCTCCGGTGGTAAATAGTTTACCTGATGTGAATGTGAGCTGTAAGTTGAATGTTCCACTTCCGGATCCCAATATTGTTTCAGCCACCGATAATTGTGGTATAGCTGACATCAATTTCGTGGATGATGTAAGTGACGGCAATTCATGTCCTGAAACCATCGTGCGTACCTATGAAGTACTGGACACTTGCGGGAATACCGCTACAGTATCACAAAATATTATTATAAATGATGTTACCCCGCCAACAGCATCCGATCCACCGGATATTACCGAGAGTTGTTTTCCACCCGCTGATCCTTCAGTAGTGACGGATGCGGCTGACAATTGCGGTGTTGAAAGCATTAATTTCCTGAGTGATGTTTCTGATGGTAATACCTGTCCTGAATTAATTACGCGTACATATGAAGTAGTGGATTCCTGTGGAAACAGCATTACAGTAAGCCATCAGATCACAATAGATGATACCACTGATCCTACCGCCAGTAACCCGGCCACCCTCACGGTAGATTGCCGGGCGAATCTGCCGGCACCGGATCCTGCCGTTGTTACTGACGAAGCCGATAATTGCGGTGTGGAAAGTGTAACCTTTGTTAACGGAGTTTCTGACGGGAATACATGTCCTGAACTTATTACCAGAACATACGAAATCACCGATTCCTGTGGTAACAGCACTACTGTAACACATGATATAGTGGTGCACGATCTTGAAGCACCCACTGCTACAGATCCGCCTAATGATACAGTAAGCTGCCCTGGAGATGTGCCAGCACCGAATACTGCTGTAGTTAGCACATATAGTGATAATTGCGGAGTTGAAAATATTAATTTTCTGAATGAATCTACCGACAACGGTAGCTGTCCTGAAACCATTACCCATACTTACGAAATTTTGGATTCATGTGCTAATTCAACGCTGGTTTCTCATATCATAATAGTTAATGATACCACCGCACCCACTGCCAGTAATCCTGATACTATTACAGCCAACTGTCCTGCTGATGCACCGGCACCAGATCCGCTCGTGGTGGATGACGAGGCTGATAATTGTGGAGTGCAAAGTGTAACTTTTGTAGAAGATCAGGTGAATCTCGGGCTGCAGAGCATCAGTAGAATATACCGCATAACGGATTCCTGTGGAAATAACACTGACGTAATACAAATGATCATGCTGAATGATAATGTGGATCCTACTGCCAATGATCCTCCTGACATGAGTGTTAACTGCCACAGCCAGATACCTGCTCCAGATACTGCAGTGATCACAGGCGAATCAGATAATTGCGCAATAGGGGATATCCAGTTTATTGGTGATTCCCTCACCGGCCATGCCTGCCCCGACACTGTGATTAGAACATATAGGGTGATAGACCAGAGTGGTAACTATATAGATTTGGAACAGGAGTTTTATGTAAATGATAATATACCGCCCACAGCCAGTAACCCTACAGCCATACAGGTGGAATGTAGAAGTAACGTACCTGCCCCTGATCCTGCTGTTGTAGCCGGAGCAACTGACAATTGCGGTATTGCTGCCATTAATTTTGTTAGTGATGTTTCTGATGGGAACAGCTGCCCTGAAACTGTTACAAGAACCTATGAAGTAATTGATTCCTGCGGGAATTCCATTACAGTAACCCAGGATATCATCATACAGGACCTTACATCTCCTGTGGCAAGCAGTCCGCCTGATACCCTGGTGCAGTGCGATGGCGATGTACCCGTGGCCGATCCTGCAGTTATAACAACAGCTTCAGATAATTGTGGTATAGAGACCATTAATTACCTGAGTGAGTCAACAGATGGGAGTACCTGCCCGGAAACAATTACGCGAACTTATGAAGTAATCGATTCCTGCGGTAACAGCACGCTGGTTACCCGCGATGTACTTATACATGATACTATTCCTCCCACAGCCAGCAATCCGGATACTATTACCATTGCCTGTATTGGCAGCGAACCTGTACCGGACCCTACCGTGGTGGACGATGAAGCTGATAATTGCGGGGTGGAATATGTAGCCTTTGTTGATGATGTGGTGAATCCCGGCTATATCGCCAGAACCTATGAAGTTGTGGATTCCTGCGGAAATTCCACGAATGTGGTGCAGACAATTATGATTGATGACAATACTCCACCCACGGCCAATACGCTTTCAGATGTTAACCTGCAGTGCTATGGGCAGATACCTGCTCCGGATACAGCACTGATAACAGCATCAGAT
This sequence comes from Bacteroidales bacterium, assembly GCA_041641835.1. Lineage (GTDB taxonomy): Bacteria > Bacteroidota > Bacteroidia > Bacteroidales > PWNQ01 > PWNQ01. Next base: position 6,214 of record JBEPXQ010000045.1, on the reverse strand, counting down.
AATTGCGCTATCAATGATATTTATTTTGTTGATGATGTAAGCACCGCGCTTAGTTGCCCGGATACCGTTATAAGGACCTATGCCGTGGTGGATGCCGGCGGTAATAGTATTAATGTTACCCAGCGCTTCATAATTGAGGATGTAACACCGCCAACGGCAAGTAATCCTTCACCCATAGAGGTAAGCTGCCTCAATGATGTGCCGGCACCCGACCCAACAGTGGTAACCGGTGAAACTGATAATTGTGGTGTGGAATCAGTCAATTTTGTTAGTGATGTTTCTGATGGAAATAAGTGCCCTGAGATAATCACGCGTACCTATGAAATAGT
>JBEPXQ010000045.1:0-5875 GCA_041641835.1 Bacteroidales bacterium | reverse complement strand
GTGCTCTTCCGATCTGGATATCAGCATACTGGATACTGTACCACCAACCGCATCAAACCCTGACAGCACAGTGGTGAGTTGTACGGCTGACATCCCACCGGCAAATCCCGCCGTGGTAACTGATGCCGCCGATAATTGCGGCATATCCGCTGTGAATCTTATCAGTGAGTCTTCCAATGACCAATACTGCCCTGAAACTATAACCAGAACTTATGAGGTGCTTGATTCATGTGGTAACAGTATTACTGTGATGCATAAGATTATTGTGAATGACCTGACACCACCAACAGCAAGCAACCCGGATACCATCTTTGTCGGATGTAACCTTAACGTACCGCTTCCTGATGCAACTGTAGTTGATGATGAGGCTGATAATTGTGGTGTTTTTGATGTGGTGTACATAGGAGAAGTATCCGATGGCAATTCCTGCCCGCAAAATATTACCCGAACCTATCAGGTAATAGATTCATGCGGAAATACGCTTAATGTTAGTCAAATTATTCAAATTAATGATACTACACCACCAACAGCAAGTAACCCGCCTGATGTTGCTGAACAGTGTACTCCACCATTTGACCCTACAGTAGTGAGTGATGCAGCGGATAATTGCGGAGTGCAGTCTGTTAACTTTGTAAGTGATGTTTCTGACGGGAATAGCTGCCCTGAAGTTATTACACGTACCTATGAAGTGATCGACTCCTGCGGAAACAGCATTACCGTAAGCCATCAGATCACCATTAATGATACTACGGCACCTACAGCAAGTAATCCTATGCCGGTTGTTGTCAATTGTAAGGCTGCCATTCCTTCCCCGGATCCGCTGGTGGTTACTGATGAAGCGGATAACTGTGGAGTGGAAAGTGTGAGTTTTGTGAGTGATGTTTCTGACGGAAATCTTTGCCCGGAAACCATTAGCAGGACTTATGAAATTACCGACTCCTGCGGCAACAGCGTGCAGGTAAGTCAGAGTATTTCAGTATATGACACCATACCACCAATAGCAACAGCACCTGCGCCATTAAGCGTGAACTGCCATGCTGATATACCGGCTCCGGATTCTTCCATAGTTCCGGCCAGTGATAATTGTGGTATTAAGAACATCAATATGATATTGGAAACTTCCGATGGACTTAGTTGCCCTGAAACCATTACCAGGACCTATGAAATCCTTGACTCCTGTGATAACAGTGTGATTGTAGATCATATAATCACTGTAAATGATACCCTTGATCCTGTTTCCACCGCTCCGTCAGACACTACAGTGAACTGCGCAGGAGACGTGCCTGTAGCGGATCCCTCATCGGTGATTACTGCTGATAACTGCGGTGTGCAGAGCGTTAGTTTTGTTCAGGATGTTTCTGATGGATTAAGCTGTCCGGAAACCATTACAAGAACCTACCAGGTTACTGATTCCTGTGGTAACACACAAAACGTTACGCAAGCTATCACAGTACTGGATACCATTGCCCCAGTGGCAGTAGCACCGGCAGATATCAATGTGAGCTGCTACAGCAACATCCCGGCACCGGATTCATCAGTAGTGACCGGGGCTACAGATAATTGCGGCGTGCAAAGCATTAGCTTTGTGAGCGATGTAAACGTTGGCAGTGGCTGTCCTGACACGGTATTGAGAACCTACCAGGTAGCCGATGCATGTGGGAACACGGTAAATATTTCTCAAAATATTATCATAAATGATGTTACGCCTCCAACTGCCGGTGATCCTGATCCGGTAACTGTGAATTGCTACAGTAATATTCCGGCACCGGATACAGCCGTTGTGAAGAATCCTTCGGATAACTGCGGGGTGGCGGATATTAACTTTGTGAGTGATGTTTCCGACGGAATGAGCTGCCCGGAAACGATAACCAGAACTTATGAGGTGCTTGACTCATGTGGTAATTCGGTAACAGTAACCCAATTGATTACAGTAAACGATACTATAGCACCGGTTGCCTCTAATCCGCCGTTAATCACTGTGGCTTGTAGCACGGCAGTACCGGCACCGGATCCAACAGTGGTTAGTGCTACTGATAACTGCGGAGTGGAAAGCGTTACCTTTATTAAGGATAGCACCGATGGAAATATCTGTCCCCAGACCATATTCAGGGATTATGAGATTTCCGATTCCTGTGGGAACGCTATAACTGTTACGCAACAGATAATTGTAAATGACTCCATCAACCCGGTGTTTGCGGGTATGCCTGCTGATACAGTAATTTATGCAGGTATGGCAGGATGCCAGATGCCGGTAAGCTGGACCGAACCAATGGCACAGGATAACTGCAGCCTGGATACCAGCTACAGTACACATACTCCCGGCGACATTTTCACCGCTGGCACAACCTCAGTGATTTATACCGCTATGGACGATTGTGGAAATACGAATACCGACAGCTTTACTGTTACTGTGGTTGATACAATCAATCCTGTAGTAAGCTGTCCCGGGGATACCACCATTGAGAATGAACCTGGTTTCTGTCAGGCAATCTATACCTGGCCTTCAATAACTGCTACCGATAACTGTGGAGTGGATACCCTGATAAGTTCTGTTCCAAACGGCAGCGGATTTATGGTGGGCACAACAACAGTGACCATACAGGCTGTGGACGCATCGGGCAATATTGACTCCTGTTCGTTCAACGTGACAGTGCTTGACACGGAAGATCCAGTTCTTGATTGCCCCGCAGATATTCAAACCTGTGATACAATAGTGGATTATCAGGTTGTTACAGCTACTGATAACTGCGGTATTCAGAGTCTGAATCAGATTTCAGGTCTCGGCCCCAATGCTGATTATCCCGTAGGTGTTACTATAAACACTTATGTTGCTGAAGACGTGAATGGTAATGCGGATACATGCACATTTACTGTGGAAGTGTTTGACAGCCCTGACCTGGTACTTACCGGACAGGATGAAACCTACCAGGGTGCAGGCGACGGACAGGTTAGCAGTACAGTAACCGGTGGTACACCGCCTTATACCTACCAATGGAACACAGGTGATATAACACCTAATATCTACAACCTGTCAGCAGGTATGTATTATCTGATGCTTACTGATGCCAATGGTTGCATGGCCACAGACACCGTGATGCTTGACAGCACCGGCGCACTGCCTGAATTGGAAATGCCTACAGCATATTCACCTAACGGTGACGGAGCAAATGATTTCTTTGTAATTAAAGGAATCCAACGCTATCCTGACAATGAACTGTTCGTTTACAACCGCTGGGGTGGACTGGTTTATGACCAGAAAGGTTACAGCAACCAGTGGAACGGTAAGAGTAACGACGGTGAAGAATTGCCTGATGGCACATACTATGTGATACTGAAGATTTACAGCGACGATATAACGTTAACCGGTTATGTTTATCTAAAACGATAAAGGAGTAATTATGAAAAAGATTTTGTTTTCCATACTGATAATCCTGCTTAGCTGGAATGTGGGAAAATCCCAGCAATACCCGGCCATAAGCCAGTATATGTTTAATCAGTTGTATGTAAATCCTGCATCCGCAGGAACACACGACTATATTACCACCAGTTTGGTTTCCAGGCACCAGTGGACTACCTTTGATGGTGCTCCGCAGACTGCCCTGCTGGCGGTGGATGGAAAGATAAAAGCTGAAAACATGGGACTTGGTCTGCTGGTTTCAAACGACAGGCTGGGAGTGGTTTCCAACACGGAAATCTACGGAGTGTACAGCTATATGGTACAGATTGATGAAAGAAATAAACTCTCTTTCGGAATTAAGGCAGGAGCATCTAACTACAGAGAGAATAATGACGAATTGACATTTTGGGATCAGGACCCCGTGTTTGAAGAGGATTTCGAAAGCTCGTGGTTTCCAAAGGCAGGTTTTGGCGTTTACTTTTACAACGAACGTTTCTATGCCGGAATATCTATTCCCACATTGCTTGCCTACGACAGTCGCCGGGACTTTTCACTCGACGTGGAAAAAGCCAGCTTCTTTGATCGTCACTATATGTTTAGCTCCGGATATGTATTTCATATTTCAGAGAATCTGGATCTGAAACCATTCACCATGATTAAGTATAATGATGCGGCTCCTATACAGGCTGATTTCAACCTGGCTGCTTTGATAAAAAAGCGTCTTTGGCTGGGCATTGGATACCGTACCAGTACGGCCTGGACAGGAATTGTGGAATTCCAGATCAACCATATGATCAGGATAGGATATTCCTATGATTTCCTTCACGCCGATCTATATAAATATGCCGGAGGAACCCACGAATTTATGGTGGGCCTTGACTTTGGTGAAGACCTTAGAAAAATTAAAAACATCAGATACTTTTAAACCATACAATGATGAGACTATTTATATTTTCTTTGCTTTTACTGTTTCTTGCCTCTTGTGGCTCGATGTATTATGCCAATAAGGGTGATTATCACTATGATGCCCTTGAGTATAATAAAGCAGTGGACTATTACAAAAAGTCGCTGCAAAAAGGAGGAGACAAGGAAGTTAGCGTTAAACTGGCTAAATCCTATTTGAAGATGGGAGAGTATGAAGATGCTGCTTTCATTGTTGACAGCCTGGACACCAAAGATTCCCTGAGCAGAGATATCCATATCCTGCTTTCACGGATATTAATGGCACATCGCGCCTGGGATGAGGCAAAGAAATATCTGGAAAAGGTGAATGAAAATGATGCGGAGAATCAGCTGGTAAGCAATTGGTTGTCATCTATTGATAACATTGATCAGCTTACCAAACCATGGCCATCCAAAATTCAGGCTTTTGATATGGATACGTTGGAGGCATTTTCGCCATTTGTTTACCAGGATACCATGTATTTTTCAGCCATTGGTGCCATGGGTCAGAAGAATGATCCCTGGACCGGTGAAACTTATGCCACCTTGTTTAAGACACCCATGGAAAGCGATACTTCACGCGGGCCAATTATGCAGTTTGCGGATACATTCCCTGATAAATACCATCTGGGAACCATAAATCTGTTTGACAACGGAAGCAAGGCTTTCTTTTCAGCAAACCAACCGGTAACAGAGAACTTATTCTTTAAGGAAGCTAAATCGGAGGTAGTATCCCTGGGTTTGTATTATGCAGAGAAAAATAACAATGAATGGGACAGCCTCAGTATGATGCACTTTGTGGATAAGTCGGCCAGTTATGTGCATCCGGCTCACAATGAAGAAAACAATATATTATTTTTCTCATCCAACAAGAGTGGGGGAGAAGGTGGATTCGATATCTATTATACTACCCGTGTTGAAGGTGGAGAGTGGAGTAAACCCAGAAGCGCCGGTTCTAAAATCAATACACCCGGCGATGAATTATTTCCATTTATCAGCGATGAGAATGTGTTGTATTTTGCTTCCGAAGGTCATGACAACATTGGTGGGCTTGATATTCACCGCTCACAAATGACTGATAACGGAGATTTTCGCGAAGTGGAGCATTTACCGCCACCGGTTAATTCTTCAAAAGATGACTTTGGTGTGTATATGCTCGATGATAATGAAGGCTACCTGAGCAGCAGCCGTAGTGGTAAAGACCGGATATACTATTTCCTTCTGAAGAAAATTCAGATGATATATGCTGATGTAACCGTGCTTGATACAGATGGAATGCCGGTGCCTCTCAGCAGGGTTCAGGTGAATGATACTATGACCGCATATACCGATTCCAGTGGATTTGTGAGAATACCCGTGCAGAAGGATTCCCGCTATCGCTTTATAGCAAGTAAGGAGGATTTTGAAAAAAGCAGTAATGTGCTTGAGGTACCCGAAGAGATTGAAAAGGACACTGCCATATTTGATGTGAAAATAGTATTGGATACAGCCGGATTTACAGAAGATATGTTGGCTGATCTAAAGAAAATCTATTTC
>JBEPXQ010000044.1:1875-9268 GCA_041641835.1 Bacteroidales bacterium | reverse complement strand
ATATACTCTAATATCTCAATAGAAAGTTCTTTTGCCTTTTCAAGATTGGAATTAAAAATATTAATCAATGCCTTTTGCTGTTTATCTTTTTGATCTGATACTCCTTTAAAATAGGCTTCGATCAGATCATCTTCTGAGTACTTATTTTTCTCCGTTGGCCTCGCAGGCTGGACTTTCCAATTATCTGTGGAATTTTGTGATTGAACAACTGTCTGATCCATATCTATTTTTTTACTCAATTACGAATTTTTAACTGATTAGTTTCCATAACTCTCAAAGATAATACAAATCTTCAAATAAACAAAGGAACTCCGATTATATAACTTCTATCAAGCAAAAATAGTTTATCCCATACTTTATTTTTCAAAATTCGAATCAGCCTTTTCAGAAACCACTAAGGTCCATCAGTACGGTTGGGATCAACAACAGGAAGCCTATAATTATCAGCACTGCCATGAAAGGCGCTATCCAGCGAACCCATTTTTCATATGGGATTTTTGCAGCACCCAGTACGCCAAGTAACACTCCGCTGGTGGGTGTGATCATATTGGTGAAACCATCACCAAACTGAAAAGCCATCACGGTTGACTGCCTTGAAATACCAATTAAATCGGAAAAAGGTGCCATAATTGGCATTGTGAGCGCTGCTTTTGCCGAGCCTGACGGGATGATAACATTGATAACCGTTTGAATAATGTACATTATTCCCACCGATGCCACACGTCCCATTTCGTTCATGGATTGGGAAAGATTATAGAGGATGGAGTCAATAATTCGTCCGTCTTCAAGCACTACAATTATTCCGCCTGCCAGGCCCACAATCAATGCTGCTGACATAATATCCTTTGATCCGTCGAGGAACAGCTTGGTAATGCGGTTTGGTGAGGCATTCATAGCTACCCCTGACAAAATCCCCATACCGAAAAACAAGGTCGCGATCTCCATAACATACCAGCCATAGCCCATCACTCCAATTATCAGGAAAATAATTGTGAAAGCCAGGATGTTCAGTATGAAGAAATGTACAGATTTGCGCAAAGAGAAAAAGCCAAGCACTGCAAACAATATGGCTGATGCCGGGATTACCGGCATTACACTTTCGGAATTTCCTATCTTCATGGTGGTTTGTGGCTCGAGAAATGAAACCGTAACCAATACTCCCAGAACAAAAATATAGGTAAACCAGGAAGCCTTATTTCTGTAGTAGCTGATATTCATTCCGCCTTTTTCCTCACCGCGTTTGCGCCAGTATTCATCTTCAGCGTAAACCGGTGATGATTTGGGATTACGTCTGATCTTGCGTGCATAAAGCAACACATAGGTTATGCCTATAATATTGATAACCACCCAGCAGAAAAGCCTGTATTCTATACCAGAAAACAGCGGAATATCGGATAAACCTTGGGCGATGCCAATGGTAAACGGATTGAGCACCGCGCCGGCAAACCCCAGCCCGGCAGCCACAAATACCATCGAAACACCAACGATGGAATCATATCCCATGCTGATTGCCAGCGGCACCACGATAATAATAAACGCTATGGTTTCCTCACTCATCCCGAACACCGCACCAAAGACACTAAACATCAGCATTATGAGAGTAATGATAATATTATCCACTCCTAACACCCTGAAAATCTTATATCTTTCCAGTCGCCGGGCGGCTTTCAAAAATGTCAGAATGCCCACATCTATAGCACGGCTTTCATTCATGATCCAGAAAGCTCCGCCGATCATCAAAATGAAAATGATAATGTTTGATTGCCTCACAAAGCCTTTGAACATGGCAGCAAAAACCTCCCAGGTTTGAGGTTCGCTGTCCACCTCATGAAATGAGCCGGGAACAATTACTTCGCGCGTGCTTCCGTCATCAAGCGTAACAATTTCCCTTTCATACTCACCACCAGGCACCACCCAGGTCATGATTGCAGAAAAAGCAATAATGAAAAATACGATTACATATGCATGTGGAATTGCTCTCTTTTTCTTTGCCATAGCGCTCTGTTTTTGGAGCAACAAAAATAGAAAAAGAAGCAGAATATGCAATGTATTAGGCCTGATGCTGGCAAACACCAACAACTGCATGATAATCAATCTAATTCAAAATATATAATATGGGAAAAGAAAAAAAGAAAGCTGCAAGCCGTGGATAGAAAAAGTGAAGAAGGAAAACAAACCCAAAACCCACTGAGAAGAAATAAGCTTGCAGCTTTAAAACGATCACCAATCAAAAAACGATTTCCGTTTAATTATTGTAGAAACAAGGTCAAACTGAAAATGTTCATTGGTGCTATTTCTGTTTTTTAGTTAAAAACCAAAAATCTAAATAAGAACTTTACTCACCATATATAACAAAAAAAGTGCACAAAAATTGTGCACTTTCTTTATACATCTTCATATTTAGATATAATCAATTCATCTCTATTATCTGGAAAAGTTCATCCAGCTTTGGAGTTAGAATAATCTCTGTTCTGCGGTTTTTGGCTTTGCCTTCGCGTGCTTCATTGGTTGCTACAGGCATATATTTGCTGCGCCCAGCGGCAATAAGACGTGAACCGGCTATGTCAGAATTATCCAGGAGGACCCTTACCACGGTAGTAGCTCTTTTCACACTCAGGTCCCAATTATCTTCCAGTTGGCCTTTGCCGCGATAAGGCACGTCATCGGTATGGCCTTCAACCATAATGTTGATATCCTTATTCTTTTCCAGCACATTGCCAAGCTCTACCAGCGCTTTCTTCCCCTGAGCACTGATGTTGTAACTTCCGGAAGCGAACAACAGTTTTTCCTCCATAGAAACATACACCTTACCATTTCTCTCTTCAATCGTGAGGCCTTCACCTTCAAACCCGCGCAAAGCTTCATTCACCTTATCCTTAAGAGCAGTAACCACTGAATCCTTGCGATCGAGGATAGCCTGCAATTCGTTAAGACGCTGCTGTTTTCTTGCCATGGCTTCCTGTGCGGCAGACAATTCCTGGCTCATTTCTTTCAGGTTCTTTTCTTTCTCCATAATGCGCTGCTCCAACCGCCTGAGGCTGTCACGCTGGCGAAGAATATCCTCCTGTGTTCTCTGAAGATCGGCCAGTATCTGTGCAGCTTCTTCCTTGCTTTTTGATAATTCTTCCTCACGGTTTTTCTTCAGTTGCTCATAGGAAGCATACAACTCATTATAGTTTTTTGTTAATCTCCGTTTGGTTGTGGATAAAATAGCCGTATCCTCACGAAGGCTGCTGATCCTTTTTTGATATTTCTCCAGGCTGGCGTTATATTCCTGTACCTTACTTGTAAGCTCTTCATTTTCTATCAGAAGTTGCTTATTTTGCTCTATGCAACGGTCACGGGCCTCAAGTACATCCTGGTATTTCCTTTGTGGTACACAGCCGGCCATTATGATCATGCCCAGGGCTGACATGATGATCATATTCCGGTACTTCCTGTTAATCTTCATATGATTTTTTTTAAAAACATTCCTCGCACAATTAAACAAAAATATACTTAACGCGATCAATAAAAACTCCGAATAAAAAAAGTAACCAACATTTTGCTGTTAAAAATCAATATCTACCAATACAGGGCAGTGATCCGAATGCACAGCATCAGGAAGGATCACCGTTCTGTGAAGCTTATTTTTCAAATTATTGCTCACCATGTGATAATCAATACGCCAGCCTTTATTTTTCTTTCTTGCACCGGCACGATAGCTCCACCAGGTGTAATGGTGCGGATCCTGATTGAATTCCCGGAAAGTATCGGTAAAACCGGAATCCACAAATCCATCAAGCCATTCGCGTTCTTCCGGAAGAAAACCTGATACTTTCGCATTTCGCACCGGATCGTGAATATCAATAGGTTTATGACAGATATTATAATCCCCGGAAATCACCAGCTTTGGGCGTTCTTCTTTTAAGCTGTCGATATATTCCTGAAAGTCATCCAGCCATCGCAGTTTAAATTGAAGCCGTTCATCATTGGTTCCCGAAGGATGATACACGCTGATTACTGATACATCGCCATAATCAGCCCGAATGAACCTTCCTTCCCGGTCATAACGCTCTATCCCCATACCTTCTACCACACGATCAGGCTTCTGCTTTGAGAGAATGGCTACGCCGCTGTAACCCTTTTTCTCCGCCGAATGCCAGTAGTGATGATATCCGAGTGTCTCGAATTCCTCCACCGGTACCTGCTCCTTCATGGCTTTTGTTTCCTGCAGCAGCACGATATCCGGATTAACCGCAGCCAACCATGGAATAAAATCTTTCCTGATAGCCGCACGGATACCATTTACGTTGTAAGTGATAATTGTAGGCATGTTCTAATTTGTTTTTACTATCTTTTGCCTGACAAAGGTATTATTCCTGCCGAGAATTTCCACTACATAAATTCCCGCCGCAAGAGAGGATACATCAATATTTTTTTCAGCTGAGCCTGCCGGAACAGATATTAACTGCTGACCATCCAGAGAGTACACTTTAATATACTTCATCTGCTGCCCTTTATGAAGTCGAATTCTGAGCGTGTTTCCCACCGGATTTGCAATATATGCCTGCAGGCTTGCTGTTTCAACAGAAACTGTTGCCTGCTGATCAACAATCAGGTTCATCACAACAGGAAGATGATCTGACATTACATAAAGTGCGTTGAGTACATTTGCCGGTACGCTGCTGTTTCCACCGTAATTAATGGCATCATTAAAATGCTGCCCATCATTACCCATGGCCTCATAGCTACCGAACTCAAAGCTGTAGTGCCCGCTGCTATTTTGGATATCCTGTGAAATCAGAATAAAATCAAACCGGTCATCCATACCTCCACCGGAAGCACATCCATTGGAACTGTAATGCGTTGACTGAGTGTGAACAGCCGAATAAGAGGAATTGTTATTCCAACTGCCCGGGGTGCTGATGGGGTCATAAAATCGCAGCGCCGGATTGTTGAAGTTTACCAGGTTCTGATATGATTGTTCCGATGAGGAACGTACGTTAAAATCACCGGCCAGAAAAAAATCTCCCGGACTCATATTATTATCAATATAATCCATTAGTGCAGCAGTCATTGCTGAGCGCAGCTGTTTGTCCGAAGAAGAGCTTCCCGCTTTAAGGTGTGTTACAAAGCAGGTAAGAAAAGCTGTATCAGCCGTGTTTGCGAGATCATCAGCCCTATAATATAGTTTATATACATCTATATCGCGAATGGAGGTTGAGATAACATCCTGCGCAGCAAGTTCCAGAAAGCGGCTATCATAGTATAGCATATTGTCAATAGTTCCACCTGAAGCATTTACTATATTCCCCATGGCATAATGACTCCGGCCCTGAGTGTTTAAGACTGAATTCAGAAAGTGCTCCTGGGCAAAATTTGAGCTGCCTATCTCATTCACGGTGAGTATATGGGGGTTACTGTAAGAAATTATTTCCTGCATCGCGGCAGCTTTTGTTTGCAGGTTATTATTTTGATTTGTACAATATGAGGTTACATTGCCATAATTCAGCAGGTTATAATGCATTAACTTTAAAGTATCCTGCTGCCCTATAGCAATGAAAGGCATCAGCATCAGCAGTGTTATCAATTTTCTCATCTGTCCGGTATTTAATTTCAATATTAAGGATTGATCACGGCGAAAGCCATTTTCAAGTCCACAACACAATAAACAAATAAGGCCGGATTACGTTGCAATCCGGCCAATTCTAATATATCTTCAGGTTTTTCGAATCATCAGGAAAGCGCCTGGTTAACCTGTGACGATATCTCAATTACTTTCTCGTATTCTTCAGGAGTAAGGTCATTATAGAAGAAGTGCACTGGGTTCACCGGCTTTTCATTCTTCAACACTTCATAATGCAGGTGCGGGCCTGTGGACACTCCTGTATTTCCAACATAACCAATGATTTCTCCACGCTTTACTCTTTGCCAGGGTCTCACAATAACTTTGCTCATATGAGCATAAATGGTTTTATATCCGTAACCATGATCTATCACGACATAGCGTCCGTATCCACTCATTCCATTGCGTGGTTTAATCACTTTACCATCGCCGGTGGCATAGATTGGCGTGCCCCTGGGAGCTGTAAAATCCATACCCGTATGCATTCTCAATGTTTTATACACCGGATGGATACGGTAGCCAAAACCTGAAGCAATACGTGTTAGATTTTTATTATTGATAGGCTGAATGGCAGGAATACGCTCCAGCATCTCATCCTTTTTCCTGGCCATTTTAATGACGTCATCAAAGGATTTCGACTGCACATAAAGCCGGCGTGAAATCCTGTCGAGCCTTCTTGATGTCTGTATCAGTAGTTCAGAACTCTCAAAGCCCTGCAGCTCTTTATATCTGTCAGCACCTCCGTAACCGGCTTTTCGCTGAGCAGCTGAAATAGGCTCTGCCTCAAAAATCACACGGTAAATATTATCGTCTCTGTTTTCAAGATCAACCAGCACCTCTTCCATTTGGTTCAGCCTCTCGTTCATCACCTTATACTTCAACCTTGTATGCTCCAGCTCTCGCTCCAGCATCCGCTCCTTGGGAGAAGGGAATAAGGTAAACATGACAAACACGGCAAGCATGGCAAACATCAGCCCGGTGAGGGTATGCCAGCCAAAACGCTTCAACCTGTCACGCCAGGTTATTTTTACCTCTTCAAGTTTTAGTGAGTTCGGATTTAATCTGTATTTTTTATCCGTCATAATTATCTTTCAGTCCAAATTTAATTAAATCGGGCGCAAAATTAATTAAATAAACTAATTTTGCAACGCTGTTGTTGTTAAAGATCGTTAAAAGGCTTTAGAAGCCAGATATATGCAAAAACAACCAGCAGTATAACTCTGTTAAACCCGAAAAATTATATGCAGTCTAAAGAAATCAGGCAAAAATTTTTTGATTTTTTCCGGGACAAAGGACACCAGATTGTTCCTTCCGCCCCGATGGTAATAAAAAACGACCCCACATTAATGTTCACCAATGCCGGGATGAACCAGTTTAAAGATGTTTTCCTTGCCAACCGTGAAGCCTCTCATCCACGTGTGGCCGACACCCAGAAGTGCCTACGGGTTAGCGGTAAACACAACGATCTGGAAGAAGTTGGCCACGACACTTATCATCATACTATGTTTGAAATGCTTGGCAACTGGTCGTTTGGCGATTATTTTAAGAAAGAAGCCATCGAATGGGCCTGGGAACTTCTTACCAGTGTTTATGGCATGAACCAGGATTCTTTATATGTTACCGTTTTTGAAGGAGACAGGCAGGATAAAACAGGTCCCGACCAGGAGGCATTGGACATATGGAAAAATATTATTGCTGATGATTCTCATATATTATTTGGTGATAAAAAAGATAACTTTTGGGAAATGGGTGATACCGGCCCCTGCGGACCCTGTTCAGAGATAC
>JBEPXQ010000044.1:0-1865 GCA_041641835.1 Bacteroidales bacterium | reverse complement strand
GAGAAAAAAGAACTGAGTGGACGGGAACTGGTGAATAAAGATCATCCGCTGGTGGTGGAAATATGGAACCTGGTTTTTATCCAGTTCAACCGCAAAGCAGACGGATCGCTGGTAAACCTGCCACAAAAGCATATTGATACCGGAATGGGCTTTGAAAGGCTGACCATGGCACTTCAGGGAAAGAAATCGAATTATGACACTGATGTCTTTCAACCACTTATCCGGGCAATTGCCAAAAAAGCCGGTAAGGAATATGGTGAAGATGTGAAAACAGACATTGCTCTGCGAGTGGTGGCCGATCACATCAGGGCCATTTCATTTGCCATAGCCGACGGACAGCTGCCTTCCAATGTGAAAGCAGGCTACGTAATCCGCAGGATACTTAGGAGAGCTGTACGTTATGGATATACTTTCCTTGGCTTCCGCGAAGCATTTATGAATGAATTCGTTCCTTTGCTCGTGGATCAGATGAAAGAGGTTTTTCCTGAAATTGAATCGCAACAAAGCCTGATCACCAAGGTAATGAAAGAAGAAGAGGAATCATTCCTTCGCACCCTGGAAACAGGCATTCAGATGCTTAATAAGCTGATGGAATCTGCCAAATCGCATAATAAAAAGGTGATCAGCGGTAATCAAGCTTTCATCTTATATGATACCTATGGTTTTCCTTTTGACCTTACCCGTCTGATATTATCAGAAAAAGGGTTTACTGTGGATGGGAAAGAATTTGAAGCGGAACTGGAAAAGCAGAAAACAAGATCACGGAAAGCATCAGCACAGGAAGCCGGCGACTGGATAACCGTTAAAGAGGGCAACGAGGTGGAATTTGTTGGCTATGACCGTATGGAAGCTGAAGCTGAGATATTGAAATACCGCAGAGTTCAGGCGAAGAAAAAAGCTTTTTACCAGGTCGTACTGGATAAAACTCCTTTTTATGCCGAAGCAGGCGGCCAGATTGGCGACACCGGATTCCTGAAACAGGGTGATAATAAGACGGCCGTGAAAAATACCATCCGTGAAAATGAGCTTATCATTCACATTTGTGATGAAATTCCTGCTGACCCTTCCACTCCTGTTCATGCTGAAGTTAACGACAGCAAGCGCCGGGAAACTGCAGCCAATCATACCGCTACTCACCTGTTACATCATGCACTGCGCGAGGTTCTGGGAAGGCACGTGGAACAAAAAGGATCATTGGTGCATCCCGATTATTTAAGGTTCGACTTCTCTCATTTCCAAAAGCTTACTGATGAAGAAATCAGGAGCATTGAGAAGCTGGTAAACAAAAAGGTCAGAGCCAACATCAGGCTTGAGGAGCATAGAAAAAGCAGCATGGAAGACGCTCAGCAAATGGGTGCCATTGCGCTGTTTGGAGAAAAATACGGAGACAATGTCAGGGTAATCCGCTTTGGTGATTCCATTGAGCTTTGTGGTGGCACACACGTATCAGCCACCGGACAGATAGGCTTTTTCAAGATCACTACAGAAACCTCGGTGGCTGCAGGCATCAGGCGCGTGGAAGCTGTTACTTCAGAAAAAGCTGAGGCCTGGGCTTATGAGCAGTATGATACTGTGAAGCTGCTAAAAGACGTATTGAGGAATCCGAAAGACCCGGTAAAGGGCGCACGCTCAATCACTCAGCAGCTTGAAAAAGCAGAAAAGCAACTTCAGGAATTGAAAAAACAACAAACCGCCAACCTTGTTGACGAGCTGGAGAAAAGTGCTGAGAATATTGATGGTGTGAATGTTATCAGAAAAAAGCTGCAAACTGATGCTGCTATGGTGAAAGATATAGCTTTCCGCCTAAAACAAAAAATGGAAAACCTATACCTTATTATAGGTGCTGATGATCCTGCCGGTAAAGT
>JBEPXQ010000043.1:0-9373 GCA_041641835.1 Bacteroidales bacterium | reverse complement strand
TGATGGTGTCGGAATAGACCGAAGCATCCGTAACACAGCTTTCGCTGGAGGTAATTTTCAGGACAACCGAATCGCCATCATTTAGCGTGGATGAGCTGTATGTAGCAGCCGAACCAACCACCTGATTGTTGACCAGCCATTCGTAGGTTGGACTTGAGCCTTCATTATTCAGCGCAGCTGAGAAATCCACCTGTGTACCGGAGCAGATATTGTTGGCAGAAGCGGTGATATCCGCTGTTGGTGTGACAATCGGATAAACAATTGCTGTTTTCACAATAGTGTCACCACAACCATCAGCCTGAGCTGCAATAAGCCGGATATTATAAGTTCCGGGAGCACTGAAGGTATGCTGAAATGAAGTGGCATTGGTATAGTCTTCCACACCATCGCCGTCCACATCCCAACTATAGGTTGTGCTTGCATCGGCTTCGGTTGTTAACTGTGTAATGCTTATTGGGTTGCCATCACAAACAGAATCAACCATGAAGTCAGCTTTAGCAGCAAGGCAAACAGAATCGCGGTGAATCATGCTCCAGGTTCCGTTTCCCGCTTTCGCACGGAAAAATAGATCATGGTAGCCCAGGTTCAGGGCTGAGATATCAGGATTCACATTCAGGCTAACAACATCAGAAGAGGTTACGGGGATATCAGTTCCATTGCCATAACCGGGATCCGTATCAATGAAATACTCTGCTTTTGCGATGGGGTTATCCGTAGAAATAAAGAAGGTTTTCCAATAGGTTTGACTCCATGTTCCGGCATAAGCACGTATTCCAATTTTATGCATACCTGCATCCAATGTATCGAGCAGGGCTGTCAGGCTAACACTAACAGCATTGGCGTTTGAGCTTATGGTTTCCACCGTGCCGTTGCCATAGCCGGGATCAATATCAGCAAAATATTCTACTTTGGATATGTCATTGTCCCCGGTCACCAGGAAGGTTTTCCAGTATGTCTGACTCCAGGTTCCGGCATAAGCACGAACACCGATTCTGTGAACGCCTGCTTGCGCATTACTCAAAATGGCATTGAAGTTTAATTCCACTGCTTCATCTGCAGAGCTGACCGACTCAACAGTTCCATTGCCGTAGCCGGGATCTGTATCCAGAAAATATTCCACCTTTGTGATAAATTGCGATCCATGGATCATCAGGTCTTTGGAATAGACATGCGAAGCCAGAGGTGTGATCGCTCTTATAAAGAGCCTGTGTATTCCAGGAGATAAGGAGGTTACATCAATATTTGAATTGATGGAATAAACTTCAGAAGATATTTTTGTAGCTGTAATAGGAGTGCCTTGATTAACTCCGGGGTCCTGATCGAAGAAGTATTCCATGCTCACCGGGGCGGCAGCCTGGTCGTAGATCATAACCTGCTTGCTATAGAAAGCACCCATGGCAGGTTCTGTGGTCCGGATAAAGAGTGTGTGCAGACCCGGAGTGAGACCACTAATGTCAGGATTAAAGCTAATTACTCCGTTGGTAGAATATCCGGTGGAAGTTCCATTGCCAAAGCCCGGATCGTTATCGAAATAATATTCTGCTGTAAAACCTGAGGAAGATTGCGTGTGTACAAGAACAGCGCTAGAGTATGTTTGGCTCCAACGGCCGTTTTGCTTCGCCCTGTAATACAGTACATGTATGCCTCTGTTGAGACCTGATGTGCTGATGTTGGACGATAAATCTATTGTTCCGCCAGGAATAATGCTGAGCGATTGCCCATTACCATAGCCAGGGTCCTGGTTGAAAAAGTATTCTGCATAATCCACTGTTTGTGCAGATAACCAGGTGCTACAGCCCATTACAATCAGAAAGAACAATATTCTGAATTTGCTCATCATAACTTAATGGCTTAAGTATTATTGATTTTGAGCTTTAATCTTAATATTCACATTCAGGCCCGAAGATTTATCTGCGGAACTGGGGATTGTTGCTTCAAATATGTGCGGGATCATGGCCGGTAAACCTGAAAGCACATAAGGATAAACTCCATCATAAGCACCGCAGTCCTGCCCTGAAGTGCCATATCCTATGGCAGGGGAAGCTGCGATCAGTTTATAATAACTTTCTGCTACACCTGTCATGGTAATGGTGCCGGATTCAGTGGCGCTAAAACTATTGGAAGGCCAGGTGTGGGTAGTGGGAGCTGCATCACTCAATACATTGTTGGAAATGGTATTGTTTTGCGCATAGTCATATGTGCTACTGCTGATAGCGTCTCCGCTTCCTGTATTTATGATAATATTGTTGTAAACAGAAGTATTTCTACAATTTAACAGGTTTGAAGTATAATCTGTTATGACTGTATTATTTGCAAAAACTCCACTGCTTGTATAGATTGTTATTCCGTCAATAATAATGTTGTTTTCAATATAGGCAGATGCATTATAGTTCACAAAAAGACCGTTGTGGATATAGTTCTGCCGGATGTATATGTTTTGGCTCTCGCTGGACGAGTACACAGAGGAAACAATATTAGAAATATGATTCCGTTCGATAGTTATATTAGATGTTGCAGCAGAAATATTAAGGTTACCAGTAACCTTAATTCCCGTGATTTTTGAATTGTCACTCCCGCCGTTAAAACTAATATTGCCCATAATGGCTGGGCTTGGATAGGCATGGGTAGAATCATTAACTGCCAGGAAATAGCCAGGGCCAATTATAACCAGATGCTTTGAAATGTTTGCAGAAGCGTTGTAGGTTCCGTTTTCCACGTAAATGGTGTCTCCGCCATTCACATAACTGCTGTCGTTAGCAGCTTGTAATTCACGAAAGTCGGCATCAATGGATGCGTTGCTATTTACACGCCAGATGGTGGCATGGGAAGATACTGCAGCTATTGCTACCAGAATAATAATAAGGATAGATTTTTTCATGAGGATATGATTTTAGATAAATATTTGCCATAATAGTTCAAGCTCCAAAGATAGGAGTTCAATCAACTGTTCCCGGTTTGCGCACGTTCGGATTTATAAATCCGTATAGATCACAGGAAGGTTAATATCAGTGGACTAAAATAGTCAAATGAATAGTATTATATACTACTTTGAAAGACAATTTAATGTGAATATATTTTGCTTGCTTATAATCGTATCGACCAGAAAACCAGTATAATTAATATTCAATCATGATCAAATCCACTTATTTAGGGTTAAATAAAATATAATGCTTAATTTTGAGGGGAATAAAAAACCTTCTGTCATGAAAAAAAATCTGATCTTCCTTTTAATTGCTATTGCTTTTTTTGCGGTAAAAGCCAATGCCCAGCAAACGGGTAATTTTGCCGATAATGTAATGTTTATGGGCAAGCAGAGAACCCTTGCCTGTCATGTGCCATCAAATTATGACTCGAGCATGAGTTATAACCTCATAATAGGCTTGCACGGTTTGGGTGATAATGCGGTAAATTATCGCAATGCCTTGATCAATACATTAAACTGGCCTTCCATCTTCGCCAATACTATTTTTGTTTTTCCTGACGGAGGGGATGACCAGAACAAGGACTTTTATATGCCTGCCGGTGATGAAGCAATAGTTCAGGAGGCGATTAATTATGCCATTCAGAATTATAATATCGACACAAACAGCGTGATATTGCAGGGATTCTCGCTCGGCGGACGCAGTGCACTGAAATACGGCCTGGACAATCATGCTAAATTTAAGGGATTATTGCTGAACACACCTGCCATACAGGGTTTGGCAGATGCAGTGAATGATCCCAATGGAAGTTTGATGTTTGATTACAGCAAGGCTTCACAAATACCCATTTACGTTACTATTGGTGCGAATGACCAGATATATATCTTTAACTGGATGCCGGTGAATGAACGCCTGAAGAAAAATGATGCCAAAGTTAAGACACTTGAAATAGCAGGTATGGGGCACAATGTACCGGGGCAGCAGTATATCAGTCCGGCTATTACTTTTTTTGCTGATCCGGCATCATCAGATTATGATATTGACCTGTTTGAAATTGAAACTGACCAAAGAACCTGTAACCCGGATATCCAGCCACAATGCTATATCAGGAATAAAGGCTCACAGCCGGTTACTTCGGTGGATATAGATTATGCCATTGGCAGCAGTTCAGGCACTTATACCTGGACAGGGAATATCGGGATGTATGAGCACGCTGTGGTAAACCTGCCACTCATGTCAGCCGGTTCAGGCGAACAGGACCTGGATCTTTCTATTGGAAACATAAACGGTTCTTACACTGATACGATCAGCAGCGACAATAATCTTTCCTACATGGTTTATGTTGGAGATAACCCGCTAAGCGTTCCATGCACCGAGGGTTTTGAAGGCAACATGGAAGGATGGACCTATGAGGAAACCGGCAGTATTTTCCAATGGTATCAGGACGCTGATGTGAAGAAAGACGGGATGTATTCCATCGCTGCCTTTAACACCATACTGATGTTTTATACCCTGGGATATGTGGAGAGTTTTTATTCTCCGGTAATGGATTTGTCAGGCGTGGCATCACCTGATCTGACTTTCGACCTGGCATATAATTACCACAAATACACACCCCCGTATTTTACAGATGACGTGTTATTCGCAGATACACTGATAATATCAGTGTCAACCGATTGCGGGCAAACATTCCAGGAAATATACCGCAAGGGCGGGGCAGACCTGGCCACTGCAGCCGATCCTATTCTGAATCCTCTTAGTATTCAGCAGGTTTTCTTCTCTCCTGATTCTGGTGAATGGCGTAATGAGGCTGTGGACTTAAGTGCTTATGCCGGACAAACGGAAGTGATGTTGAAATTCGGATACAAATCTGCGCTGGGTGGTTCTATCTATATAGATAATATTTCATTTACACAGGATGTAAGTATTGAGCAGCAGACAGAGCGAAATGATGTAGTTGTTTATCCCAACCCGGCACAGGATTATATCAACATTAAGGCTGATAATATGCAGATCAGCAACGTGAGCTTGTATGATATGACCGGGCGGCAGGTGCTTCAGAAGGAATGGCATCAGAATAGTAACAGGATAGATATTTCATCATTAAATGCCGGCCTCTATCAACTGCTAATAATTTCAGGGCAGGATAGAATAATGAAGAAAGTCATGGTGACGGATTAATGAACTGAATGTATAAAGCCTGGATAGCTCTATTCCCGGGGTTTCATAATTGGCAGCATCACTTTACAGGAATACTTGAATAACGATTTAGCGCCTGCTGCTAAAAGCAACATCATAAAACCAAAAGAGGCTGATCGGTTTAAGATCAGCCTCTTCTATTTTGGGTTTGTCTTCTTAATTATTCCACCACGACTCTTACTGTTTTACTGAAATCTTCATTGTAAAGACGTATCAGATAAACACCTTTGGGCAGCTGGCTCATGTCGAAGCTATGGCTTAGCTTTTGTGATTGCGTGTGGATTTCGCGATTTGAGATCAGTTTACCTTCCGCACTGAAAACCGCCATATTAAACCTGCTGAACGGCAGGTAGTGGCTTTCCAGGTTAACGATTCCGCTGGTAGGGTTCGGGAAAACCTTAATTCTTATCTCTTCAGTGAAATCAGTTATTCCAAAACAATCATCAAAAGTAATCATGATAGTATCAGAGCCCTGGCATCCCAGGCTGTCTTCCACCATCACCCAAACAGTAGTTACACCAACCCCTGTTCCTGTGGAGTCAACCACGATATCAGGAGTAGATTCTCCGGTACTCCAGTTGTAGAAGCTGAATACTCCCGGATCAAGTGTGATGGTGTTATACACGCAAATGGTGGTGTCAATTCCCAGCACCGGTTGAGGATCGTTTACCAATACCTCAACTGTATCCACATCGGAACAACCGGAAGTTGTAGCTATTACCACATAATTTGTGGAGGTTGCCGGGCTTACCTTTACGGTGCTGCCCGTCATATTGTTGTTCCAGAGATAGCTGGTACCTCCCGAAGCACCCAGCACAGCTGAATCTCCTATACATATCACAGTATCGCCCCATGCATTAGCAGTGGGCCCATCGCTTATGGTAATTTTCACCTGATCGCTGGACGAGCATCCGCTGCCCGGATTGGTCGCTGTGAGCGTATAGGTCATAGTGAGGTTAGGTGTAGCAAACGGGTTGGCCACTGAGTTGCTGCTCAGGTTAATGTCAGGTGACCAGCTATACATGATGCCGGATTCAGGCTGCTGACCAAGATATAAGCCGTTATTGGCACATGGCAGGATCGTATCTCTTCCTGCAAATACTACAGGAGCATCATAAATAGCAACATTTTTACTGATGCTGGTGTAGCAACCCTGAGCGGTGGTGTATTCATAAGTGATAACAGTATTTGAAGCTCCTACAGACGCCGGGTTAAAAGTAAGACCAGACAGCCCGTTTCCGCTGAGATTTCCTCCCGCCGGTGCAGGCTGCAGATTAACGGCAGTAGCATTTGAGCAATAAGCTGTGTCAAGATTACCAATACTCAGGTGTGGAACCTGATGCACAATGATTTGCTGGCTTGCAGTAGCAGTACCTGTTGCAGTGCCGTCATCTACCTGCCCAATATAAATAGTTGTGCTGTCAGGCGCTACTTTTATGGACTGCTGTGTGGAGGTAAAACCAGCCGGATCAGAAGTCCATGTATAGGTGTAGTTGCCGGTTCCTCCTGATGGAACTACGGAAAGATTTATGGAATCGCCCTGGCAGATAATCGTATTACTCGCATTGATATTCACACTTAACGGGCCTCCGGTTACAGTCACCGTTACATCATCAGTTGCTGAACAGGATGTATTATTGTCTGTAACTAAAAGGTTATAGGTAGTGGAATTACTCAAATTGACAGTAACAGGATTCGGGATAGCTGGGTTACTCAGCTTGGCAGCCGGGCTCCAGCTCCAGGTGTAGTTGCCGCTGCCCATGCTTGCACTTCCGTTGAGCTGAACAGAATTTCCCTGTATAACGGAGGTATCAGTTCCGGCATTGGCAACAGGAGCCTGCAATACTTCTACCTGCTGATTGCTGCTGCTGATACAGCCGTAGCTGTTGGTATAAGTGTATGTAATGGTATGTAATCCTGTGCCTGCTGATGCTGGGTCAAATACACTACCGGATATACCAGGACCACTGAACACACCGCCCATAGGTGAACCTGTTAGAGAGGCTGAGGACTCATTGGAACAATAAGAGGTGTTAAGACCGGTGAATGATGATGAAGTAGGCATGTGAACAGTAATAATAATAGTATCACTGGTTAAACAGCCATTGTTATCAGTGGCGGTATAAATGATGTTGTTAGCACCCAGGAGGGCCTGGGTGGGGATAAAGCTATTCATAACTACCCCGGTTCCGGTAAAGGTACCACCGGCAGGAGAAGCGCTCAGGGGGAATGTGTCGTTCACCATGCAGTAAGAAGTGGGGGAGCTGAATACCACTGGCTGAGGAGCAGTAACTGCCACTGTAGCCGTATCAATATTAGAACAACCATTGGGGTCGGTATAGCTGTAAGTGATCTGATGAATTCCGCTACCGGCTGCCTGCGGATCGAAAGTACCGCCATTCATACCTGGTCCGATGAAGGTTCCACCTGCTGGCGTTGCATTCAATGCAACTGGATTACTCATCAGGCAATACTGGCTGCTGAGGTTTGTAATCTGTACAGCGGGTTTCGCATGAACTGTTACCTGCAGGCTGTCCTTATCTGTACATCCGCTGTTTTGGAACTCATAAACCACGTAATGCACACCTGCTCCGGCTTGAGCAGGATCAAAAACAGAACCTGTAACTCCGGGACCGGTGAATGTGCCTCCTGCCGGGCTCGCCGAAAGGTTTACCGCAGCATCATACTCGCAATAGGAGGGATTAAGGCCGGTGATAGCAATACTCACAGGGGTGGCCACTACTGTTTGTTGCATCACAGAATCAGAACATCCGTTGGCATTGGTGTATTTATAATAAATCTGATGCGTTCCTCCTCCTGCTAATGCAGGAGTAAAGGTATTGCCTGTAATGCCCGGGCCGGTGAACACTCCTCCTGCCGGATTACCTGTAAGCTGAACCGGAGGTTCAGCAGGGCAATAATTTGTGGCCAGTCCGCTAAATCCAACTACAGGCTGGGGATATACAGTAATGTCAGTAGTTGTAGTGTTGGTACAGCCAAAACCGTTGGTATAGGTATAGGTAATAGTATGGGTGCCTGTTCCGGCTGTTTGCGGATCAAAAGAATTTCCACTGATTCCTGTTCCTGTGAACGTTCCACCTGCCGGACTTGCGCTTAGTGTAACTGCTGACTCATAGTCGCACATGGATGCAGGTGATGACGTAATCACCGGATTGGGTTCCGGGAAAATAGCAATGAAAACTGTATCAGATGATGCGCAGTTGGCTCCGTTTGAAACAGTAACAGAATAATTTCCTGTAGAGGATGCGGTTATCATTTGTGATGTGGCATTATTACTCCACTGATAGCTACTGTAACCGCTTCCTGCATCAAGAATTACAGGACCACAATAGTTTGTATCAGGCCCAAGGTCCACTGGATTTGGTAACTGATTCAACACGGTCAAAGAGCAGGGAAGTACAGTAATCGGGTTAGCAGGGTTATTTGTTGTAATATAAATATTAGAGAAATAAGAACCTGTGGACAGCCCTGCCGATGAAAGCGTTACGGGCTGGTTAACAAAGTTTCCACTGCTGATATTGTAATTGGCAGTGGAGTAATCAATCCAGTCTGCTTCATCGGAATGAATATTTTTAAGAACATTGCTGGCCACTATTTTAGGATAATTGTTGTTGGATGTATTATAGTATCTAAATCCCAGGTAGATAGCTTCACCGGTTCCAATTGACACTGATGCTGTAACATTGTAGCTATAGTAATTTATGAGTGGTTTTAGGTTAGCATGATTAAAATTATGATAATGAAAATAATCATAGGTATAGAAACCTGACCCCAGCCCCTGAGTTATGGAGTCTGTTTGGTCCACGACCGTCAATGTTCTGTTTCCATCGTAGCTCGAGTAAGTAGTTGTGAATATACCCGTATTGTTCAGTGCAGTTGAATTAGATTGCCCCGCCATTAACAAAGTACCTCCTGATGAAACGTAATTCTGCAAAGCACTTGAAATAGATGCTATATAATTTGAAGTACTGTAATTGGTGTTCAAATAGGGAATAGCAATTACATCGGGGTTTAATGCGTTGATCTTGGTTTGGGTAAGAGCAGCGGATGAAGAATTAAATTCCTCAATCGTGTATTCTGAGAAATCATAACCCATTGCACTTATAAAATTGTTTTTATAAGTTGAGGAATAATTACCATAAGTCAGCATAAGTATTTTCAATGAATCGGAAGGTTTCATAGATACATTTAAAGTTCCTGAGCCGCTATTTTCCAGTTTAAGGTTTACAATA
>JBEPXQ010000042.1:0-9396 GCA_041641835.1 Bacteroidales bacterium | reverse complement strand
CACATCAAGTCTTTGGATCAACCCCTGGGTGATTATTTCCCTGAGTATGCCTCGGGACGTAAATCAGAAGTAACCATCAGGCATCTTCTTACCATGAGCTCGGGATTGAGCTGGGATGAAAGCTACGGCAGCCTGTTTTCCACCACCACTGAAGCTTATTATGGCACTGATATCAGCAGCCTGGTAATGGACCTGGAACTAGTGGAAAATCCCGGTGAGGAATTCAAATATCTGAGCGGAAACACCCAGCTTCTGGGGCTGCTGGTATCGGAAGCAACAGGAACCTCATTATCCGAATTTGCCTCCCGACACCTTTGGACACCAGTGGGTGCTGTGCAGGATGCGCTGTGGTCGCTTGATGATGAGGGTGGGGATGAAAAAGCCTATTGCTGCTTTAACTCCAATGCCAGGGACTTTGCCCGCATCGGGCAGCTGGTACTTGACAGCGGCAGAGCATATGGCAAGCAGGTCATCTCTGCTGAATACCTGAGGCAAGCTACTTCACCGGCATCATACCTACTGGATAAACACGGTGAAGCTAATAACTTTTATGGCTACCAGTGGTGGATTGTAAATTATAAAGGACATCAGGTGAAATACGCCCGCGGAATACTGGGGCAGTATATTTTCGTGATCCCGGATCTTAACGTGGTAACAGTCCGGCTGGGGCATAAGCGCAGCAAGGAATACAAAGAAGGACATCATCCTAAAGATGTTTTCCTTTATTTGGATGTCACACTGGATATGCTGCAATGATCAGAATTCCCAGGAAACACCAAGGGCCGGCATTACAGGCAACTGGTCCACACGATCTCCGGTGACTCTGTCGATATAAAAAATATTTTTTCTGTTATACACGTTGGTAACGCTGGCTTTTACCTCAATTTTTGAATCCACCGTAGGGTAAAACATCCGGCTGACACCAATATCCAGACGATGGTAGGTTGGAAAACGCTTGCTGTTGATCTCTCCGTAATAGATGGTAAACTCCCCATTGTCATTGATGTAATCGCTATTTATACCGTCATCAAAAATAACTTTCGGATAATATCCTGCACTTGGGGTAAATGGGAATCCTGATCCGAAGTTCCAGCGTGCGTTAACTTCCCAGTTAAGGTTTTTGCCCAGCTTATAAGACCCCACCAGGTTGACATTATGACGGCGGTCGTAATGCGGATTATACGTAAGGAACTCATCCGTTTTTTCCACATATCCCAGAGAATATACTGCCCAGAGATAAAGCCTGAGGTCGCTGTATTTAACTGTCATGTCCACACCTTTGGCATGCCCTTCTTCCACTATAAAATCTTTTTTCAGATAATCGGGCTTGTCAAAATATTCAGGAGAATCGTTAAATATCTTATTACGATTCAGGTTGGTCAGTTGCGAGAATTTCTTGTAGTACGCTTCCAGGTTAACGATAATCCGGTCGGTTACATCAATCTCAACACCACCAACTGCATGCCGCGCTTTCTGAAGCTTGGTTGTAATTCCTTCACCCTGGAATTCATCCGGCAGGTTTTCAGGACCTGAAACGAAACCGTAGAAAAGGTTCACCACATCCCTGTCGTATTTGGTACTAATGAGATTCTGTGAATAATATCCACCGGCAACTTTTATGCGCAGGTAATCAGTGAGATTATACTTGGCGGCTATGCGTGGTTCCGGTGAAAATTCTGACAGGGAGGCATAGTAATGAGCACGGAAGCTGGGCTCCAGTATCAGCTTGCCAAACATCATCTTATATACCATAAACCCTGATAATTCGGTGGTGTTTTCCGTTTGCTCAATCTTGCGGTTAACTGTGTTATAGAACTCCAGGTGGGTTTTGAAGCCCTGCATGGCCAGTCCGTATTTCAACTGATTATCTCCCATGAAATAGGTAAAGTTCAAGCCAAGATTAAAGCCGTTGATTGTGCTTTCCCTGGGCTTAATTTCCGGGGTATGCTGTGTGATCCGGTATTGGGAATAGGCAAAATTACCATCGATGAGCACATCTGCATTTTCGGGAACCACTACAAAGTTGGTACCTCCACCTGCATTTACCCAATCATACTCGCTGATGCCACGATAAAGTACATTATCACCAAAGTTAAATCCGAAGAAATTGATTTTTGATCCGTTGTCACCCAAAAAAGAGAATTTCCCGTAGATATCAGTATAATTAAAAGGCAGTCCGTCTTCATCAACATATTCATACAGTACCTGCGAGCTTTCTTCAAGCAGCGACCTTTTGGCTGAAATAATAAAGGATGAACTGGCTGCAGTACTATCAGTTTGCTTTTTTATGGGCCCTTCAAAAAGTGCTTTAGCCTGAAACGGGCTTACCGACAGTTTCACTTTTGCTTCCCTTTTATTTCCATCGCGGGTTGTAATATCCATCACAGATGAAATCCTTCCGCCATACTCAGCAGAAAATCCACCAGTATAGACGTCGGCCTGACGCATAATATCAGTATCAAAAACTGAAAAAAGGCCAATGGAGTGAAAGGGATTATATACCACCATCCCATCAAGCAGCACCATATTTTGCACAGGTGAACCTCCGCGAATGTAGAGTTGTCCCCCCTGATCACCGGTAAATATCACCCCCGGCAACACTTGCAGATACTGCGCCAGATCCGGTTCTCCGCCCACAGACGGGATCTGCCTGATTTCCTTGGGCTGGATTTTCACAACCGAGGTTTTGGTTTCTGTTTTGGCTGCCTGACGCTCAGCTGAAATACTAACTGTTTCCAGATTATATGTTCCGGGCGTTACATACAACTTTTTGTTGAGTATGGAACCTGATCTGACGTTAACCGGCATGGTTAGCGAATCATAGCCAAGCGCTGTAACCATCAATATATATTCTCCAGGTGTTATTTTTGAGATGGAGAAAAATCCGTTTACATCTGTGGAAGCACCCATAGTGGTTCCTTTAAGGTAAACATTGGTGAATAGCACCGGCTCTCCTGATTCTTTATCATACACAAAACCACGGATTGTCCCCGTTTGTGCGGCGCTGTGCTGTGATGCTATCAAAAGGAGAAATGTGCCTAACAGGGTTATGGTTGTAAAAATACGTTTCATGATCAATGCTGTGTTTTAGCTGCCATTTAATAAATCATGGCAGTATTAACTTCAGAAAGTGCGAATTTACATAGAAAATCCGAACATATATCAAAACAATACGACAGGGTTAACGTATATGACTATTTTTTAGTGTAGATAACGACATCAACTCGAGGAAAAAAATAAAGGGTTTCAATACCGATCATTAATACGGATTAAAACCCTTTAACTATTTTCTAAAACTCCAGGCTCAGCCTGTAGGCCTGCGATTGGGGCCGCGCATGATACCGCGGCTGGAGTTTTGTATAAAGGCCAGTATATCATCGCGTTCGCGTGTAGCCGGCACTTCAGCTTCAATATAATCCATAGCCTGGGTCACATTCATATGTCTCAGGTAAATATGGCGATAGATATCCTGTATCTGGTTAATCGCATCAGTGGTAAAACCTCTTCTTCTTAATCCGATAGAATTAATACCGGCATAGGATATGGGCTCACGTGCAGCTTTGGTGAATGGAGGCACATCTTTCCTCACCAGAGTTCCTCCTGATATAAAGCTGTGCCCGCCGATATTCACAAACTGGTGCACGGCTACCTGCCCGCCTATAATGGCCCAGTCATGAATTTCGATATGACCGGCCAGGGCAACATTATTGGCAAGTATGCAATGGTCATTCACAATGCAATCATGGGCAATATGCACATAAGCCATGATCAGGTTATTGTTACCAATCACCGTTTCATTATTGGCTTTTGTTCCACGGTTGATTGTGACAAATTCGCGAATGATATTGTTATCGCCTATTTTTACATAGGTTTCCTCTCCCTTGTATTTCAAATCCTGCGGAACGGCGGAGATTACGGCTCCGGGAAATATCTTATTGTTCTTCCCTATCCTGGCACCTTCCATGATGGTGGCATTGGATCCTATCCAGGTACCCTCGCCAATTTCCACGTTTTTATGTATGGTAACGAAAGGTTCAATCACCACGTTATCGGCGATTTTGGCCTGGGGGTGAACATATGCTAATGGCTGATTCATAATATTTTCAATCTTTATTTTTTACGTGTGATCTGTGCCAGCAGGTCGGCTTCAGTCACCACGGTATCACCTACAAAAGCTTTACCTTCCATATGACACAGCCCTCTGCGGATAGGTGAAACCAACTTGAGTTTAAATACGATCGTATCGCCTGGCACTACTTTCCTGCGGAATCGGACCTTGTCAATTTTCAGAAAATAAGTGCTGTATTCCTTGGGATCATCCACCTGGTGCAACGCCAGTATTCCACCTGCCTGTGCCATGGCTTCTATCTGTAGCACTCCGGGCATTACAGGTTCCTCGGGGAAATGTCCTGCAAAAAATGACTCGTTCATAGTCACATTTTTCATACCCACCACATGATCCTCGGAAATATCATAAATCCTGTCGATGAGAAGGAAGGGCGGGCGATGCGGCAATATGCTCTTGATCTTATTAATATCGTAAAGCGGAGCTGAATTCAGGTCTATTTCCGGAGCTGATTTGTCCTTGCTATGCTCTTCCTTTAATATCCTTTTTCTGATAATTGAGGCAAACTCTACTGTGGTTTTATGACCTGGTCGCCGGGCAATGAAATAGCCACGAAGCGGCCTTCCAACCAGTGCCAGATCACCTAAAATATCAAGCAGCTTATGCCTTGCCGGCTCGTTGGGATACTCCAGTTGAAGGTTATTTAATATTCCTTCTTCCATGACCTCCACACTCTCGCGGCGCAGCTTTTCAGCTATATGATCCAACTCATTCTGGCTGATCTTCTGATCCACAAAAACAATGGCATTGTTAAGATTTCCACCACGGATAAGATGCTCCTGAGTAAAGAGTTGTTCCAGCTCATGTAGGAAAACAAAGGTGCGGGCTCTGGAAAAGCCGTCTTTAAAATCGCTGATGTCGTCCAGTTGTGCATGCTGCACTTTAAGCACTTTTGTATTATAATCGATCATGCTTGATACCCTGAAACGGTCGGAAGGAACAGCAACAATTTCCGAGTTTTTGTCATCCACTCTGTATTCCATGGGCTCGGTAATATTGTAATACAGGCGTTCTGCTTTCTGTTCCTCTATGCCTGCCTTTAGCAAGGCATCAACATAGTAGCGTGAACTACCGTCCATAATAGGGGTTTCTCCGCCATCGATTTCAATAATCACATTGTCAATCTGCAGTCCTGCCAGGGCTGCCAGAGCATGTTCTACTGTTGCAACCCGCACGCCATTTTTTTCCAGGCTGGTGCCGCGGGTAGTATCTGCCACATTTTCTGTAAGAGCCTCCACTACAGGTTGCCCTTCAATATCGGTACGTACAAATTTATATCCGTGGTTTTCTGGAGCTGGCTTAAAGGTCAGGGTTACATCCCCGCCCGTATGCAAACCAACCCCGTTGAGTGACACGGGTTGTTTAATTGTTGTCTGCTTCTCACTCATAACTGGTACTTTTGTCTGACTATTTATTTTGATTCTTCAGGTCTTCAATCTGTTTTTCCAATTCTGTAATTCTGCCCACCAGCTTCTGCAGGTTTTTAAAATGCACAAATGATTTTTTATAGAGGCTGTAATCAATGGCTGGTGACCCCAGGGCAGTAAAGCCTTTCTCCCGGATGGAAGAAGCTACTCCTGACTGGGCAGCAATACGAACTTCATCGGCAATTTGCAGGTGCCCTACTATACCTACCTGCCCGCCAATCATACATCTTTTGCCGATTTTGGCTGAACCGGAAATGCCGGTGAGCGCGGCGATAACTGTATTTTCATCCACCTCCACATTGTGAGCGATCTGGATCAGGTTATCAAGCTTAACGCCCTTACGGATTATTGTAGATCCCATGGTGGCACGGTCGATTGTTGTATTGGCACCGATTTCCACATGATCTTCTATGATAACATTGCCTATTTGTGCCACTTTCTTGTAATTATTGTCCTGCTGAGGGGCAAAGCCAAAGCCATCACTGCCAATTATTACTCCTGCATGAAGGGTGACTCCTTTTCCTATAACACAATCCTCATAAACAACCACATTGCTGAATATCAGACTATCATCACCAACCTTCACATTATCAGCAATAACCGCTCCCGGATAGATCTTAACATTGTTGCCGATATTCACATTACTTCCAATCACAGCAAAGGCTGCTATGTAAACGTTTTCACCAATTTCAGCAGTATCAGCAATATCAGCTTTGGCGGATATCCCCGATTTTTGGTGCTTGATTTTATTATAAAACTCCAACAGCTTTGCAAAAGCAGAGTAAGGATCATCCACCCTGATCAGTGTGGGCACTACCGGTTTTTCCGGATTAAAGGATGAATCCACAATGATTACAGAAGCATTACTGGAATATATATGTGAAGTATATTTAGGATTAGCAAGAAATGAAACCGATCCCGGTACTCCCTCTTCTATCTTGGAGACTGTACTCACCACTGCTGAGGGGTCTCCGTCCAGGCTACCATTTATCAATCCGGCAATTTCACTTGCTGTAAATTTCATCTTTAGCTTGTTTAAAATTGATGCAAATGTAGTGTATGTTAGCCATAAATAGAAATTATTGGGTCATGAATTAATAAATTACTGATTTTTAACAATTAGCTTTGGATAACAAATATAATTTTTGTGTGAAGTTTGTGTTATGGTTGAAATATTAAGCTCCTCTGATGCATTGGTCAGGTCACGCAATTCCTTGTTTTTCATCAACACATTGATATTTCCCACTCCCGGATTGTAGGCACTGTTTTCTGCTTTCCCTGAAAATACGTAATATGGTAGCAACTCCGCGTATCCCGGATTCATATCCAGCCATCTTTGTTCCAGTTCCCTGATTTTTTCTTCAGCAAAAGGCTCATTCTGCAACTCCAGCCGGAAAAGCTGTCTGTTTATTAAGCCTAATGATAACTCACGCAGTGCTTTATCATCATGATCCGCCCACACTTTGATGGCTGCGGTAATGTCATAATCATCCAGGCCGGCAAATTGCTCCAGAATGTGATCATCATTTCGGAAATCCTCCAGGCTGTAATTTTTATCAAGAAAGAAACGCAATTTGGGCGTAGCGAATAAATTCTCGCCGGCAGCGGTAAGTTCACGGGCGCGCCTCATAGTTTTTATGAGCATCTGCTCGGCGCTAAGCACTGTTTTATGCAGATAAACCTGCCAGTACATCAGCCGGCGGGCAAGGATAAATTTTTCAATGGAATAAATTCCTTTTGATTCTATCACCAGGTTATCATCCGCCACATTCATCATTTTGATGATCCTTCCGGTACCAATGATTCCTTCAGAAACCCCGGTAAAAAATGAATCTCTTTTCAGGTAATCGAGCCTGTCCACATCAAGTTGACCGGACACCAGCTGGTAAAGAAATTTTTTATGATATTTATTTCTAAAAATTTCCAGAGCCAGTTCCAGTCTTCCATCAAAATCGCGGTTGAGCTTTTCCATAAAAAGAAGCGAAAGAGCTTCATGATCGATATTTTTGGTAATGGAATACTCCAGGGCATGAGAAAAAGGACCGTGCCCGATATCATGCAACAAAATAGCAGTGTAAACAGCCAGTTTCTCCTCTTCAGTTATGGTATGATTTTTTTCTTCCAACACTTTTATGGCTTCCTGCATAAGGCCCATGGCTCCTATGGCATGATGAAAGCGGGTGTGGAGCGCGCCCGGATACACCAGAAATGTGAGCCCCAGCTGCTTAATCCTTCTCAGCCTCTGAAACCACGGATGTTGAATTACATCAAACAACAGATCATGTGGAATTGTTATAAAACCAAATACAGGATCATTGAGGATTTTCTTCTTATTTAAGTAGTATCTCGACATTTGCTGTATTACTTTTGCTGTGTCGTTTTCTCCTTGTGTTTTGTAAAAATAAAAGGATAACAACAATAATGCACTAATCAATACGTATTTTTTTAAACTAAATTGTAAAGATGAGCAATATAAAAATTCTGTGGGCCGATGATGAAATAGATATGCTGAAAGCACATATCATTTTTCTGGAAGAAAAAGGTTACGATGTAACCACTACCAACAACGGCGGAGATGCTTTGGAACTTATTAAAGAAGAGAACTTTGACATTGTATTTCTGGATGAGCAAATGCCAGGCATGTCGGGTATTGAAACCCTGGATGAACTGAAAACCATGCGCCCGAATCTTCCGGTGGTAATGATTACTAAAAGCGAGGAAGAGAATATTATGGAAGAGGCTTTCGGGTCGCGCATAGCAGACTACCTGATTAAGCCGGTTAACCCAAAGCAGATTCTTTCATCACTGAAAAAGATACTGGAAACTAAAAAGCTGGTGAGCGATAAAGCCACACACTCCTATCAGCAGGAATTTGCTAAAATAGGGATGGAACTTAACCAGAACCTGGATTACAGGGAATGGACAGATATCTACAAGAAACTGGTTCGCTGGGAATTGGAACTGGAATCATCCACCACCAGCGGAATTGAAGACATACTGGAGATGCAGAAGGAGGAAGCCAATCAGGTTTTCTGCAAATTTTTTGAAAAACATTATGAAGACTGGATCCACGGAAATGCTGATGAAATCCCAACCCTGTCGCACACGCTATTCCGCGATAAAGTTTTTCCTTTTTTGAATGATGATGTGCCCACTTATTTTATTCTGATTGACAATTTGAGATACGACCAGTGGAAAACACTTCAACCTATCATCGAAGAAAATTATACTACTGAAATTGATGATATTTATTACGGGATCATACCTTCAGCCACCCAGTATGCCAGAAACTCACTGTTTTCAGGTCTGATGCCAAATGAGATCAAGAAAAAATATCCTGAATACTGGGTGGATGAAAGTGAAGAAGAAACCAAAAACAAGTACGAAGAGCAATTACTGGGTGAACTGCTAAAGCGTTTCGGGAAAAGTGATGTGAAATATTCCTATAATAAAATTCTTAACCTGAATGCCGGGCGCAAGCTGGTGGAAAAACTGCCCAATCTGTCCAACAACAAGCTCAACGTTATCGTTTATAACTTCATAGATACTCTGTCGCATGCACGCACAGATATGGAAGTGATCAAGGAGCTGGCTGAGGATGAAACTGCCTACCGCTCCATCACTAAATCATGGTTTGAACACTCTCCACTCAATGAAATCCTTACTGATCTCTCGGAAGAGAATGCAAGAGTGATCATTAGCACCGACCACGGTTCAGTTAAAACCCAGAATCCTGTGAAAGTACTCGGAGATCGCAACACCAATACGAATCTCAGATACAAATTCGGAAAGAATCTTCAATATAAACCAAAGGAAGTATTCGAGGTTAAGGACCCGGAGCAA
>JBEPXQ010000041.1:0-9535 GCA_041641835.1 Bacteroidales bacterium | reverse complement strand
AAATTATCATATATGTATCTTGCAGAATAATGATTCAGGTAGATATGAAACATAAATCGTTTGAATAGCTCATTATCTATTTCCGGATCCACCTTTCCGTCCTCATAGACAATAGATGAGAGATCAAAAGGGAATTTGGAGAATTCTTCTAAATCAGCAAATGTTTCAGGTGTATTTCCCGTTATTGCATCTTCATCTGTTTGCTGTTCATCTTCCTCTCCAACATCATCTATTTGTGCCACTAGGCTTTGATCTCTTTCTGAATCTGATAAAGATACTGTATCTGAAATTTTCTCACTATCAGTTGATTTCGTACGTTTATTTACTGTAAACACCGAGGACGAAGGAGTATCAGTCGGTTTACCATAGATATTTTCCCTAATTTCTTGTTCTTCAGTCGAAATTGACAAATTATTTCCAACCAATCTTAACTCATATCCCGAATAAAATATGATATTATATCCATTAACACGATCCAAATCTTGCCAGGTTTTAATTTGTTTAACATGCTCAACTTTATCCGATCCAGTGGATACTGACAATCGATTAAGTGTGCCTTGACCTTGTCTGATGAGATTTGATGGATAGGTTTGAAGATATATTTTCTCAATATTACTAAATACATATTTTACCTTTTGCCATCTATCTTCAAAATTACATAGAAACCAAAAGTTGATTGTTGTATTATCAAGTATCTCATAATCTAAGAGCTTGGCTTTATCCAAATTTTGTTGTAGGTTTTGAATTGATTGATTTTCCATTCCGAAACTTTCCAAAAATATTAGTCATAATTCAATTATTTGGTTATAATATAAGGGGTATTACAATAATTGGTTCTGGTGTAATGAAATTTCAATTCAATTTAAGAATTTGGAATTAATTATTGGAAGGATAAATCTCAAAAATAGTTCCAATTATTAATTGGGATGCCAAATTAATATTAGCAAGGGATTTGGATTATAGTTATGAGTATTTCAGCAGAGACAATTACTGAGAATTTAATTGATGCACATATCAAAAGCAGAGCACATCTGCTCAGATTGCTCACAGGAATTGATAATGAAATGTGGTTTGCAATGCCTGAAGGCGGAAGGTGGTCAATCCAGCGGGCTGCAACACATATAGTAAATGCGGAGATAATGTGGATGTCGCGTAAAAGTAAAGAAGAACCTACTTATTTCGCGAGAGATACCAAACTGGATGAATTTTTGCAAAAACAGGAAGAAGTTTCGCTGATCTTCAGAGAGAGAATCAAAGAGGAAGACAAATCTGTTGGTTTCTTGTGGATACATCCTGAAACAGGTACTCCATCCTACCATTGGAGTATGGTTCGCTGTCTACAACATGCAGTGTATCATACTGGGATGATCTCATTACTCAGACAACTTGTAGGTGCACCTAAATTAGATGATGGTAAAAATACATGGCCAAAAATGGTAGATTCGATATTTGAAGCAGCAGTAACAGAATCATCTCAAATGTAATTTTGCATTTAGCTGGTCTTATACGCAAAACCTACTGTGTAATTTACTGATTAGAGAGCTTATTTTTTGCGTATTATTCTTAATCCTGTATTCAGAGATAAAACGAATAACTGAAGTATTTATACCTAAACTTCCAATCATTCCAACAAGCCTAAGCAATGCAAAAGCAATGGTGAATGCTCCCCAAACTGAAGCTCCCAGGTTTCTTGTAATAACAACGGTAAACAAGTATGCGGCAAACTTACCAATAATTTGCAGACTAAATGCCTGTGAGCTTTTGCTTAGAAGCTCTTTCAGGTTATCATCAAGTCCATTGAATTTATTTAATAAGGCTTTTAGCATTTTCCGTGATCTCTACTTTATATACAGCTCCGCC
Organism: Bacteroidales bacterium; assembly: GCA_041641835.1. GTDB lineage: Bacteria > Bacteroidota > Bacteroidia > Bacteroidales > PWNQ01 > PWNQ01. Next base: position 7,675 of record JBEPXQ010000041.1, on the reverse strand, counting down.
CCCTCAGTCCCATATACAGCTAAGCGGGATGAGTATAACTTTACCATAAAGGCCGTGCGAAATTAACACAACTATTGTTAATATTCTAAGATTTAAGGTAAAAAGTTTGGTCGATAAAGGGTTGATTCTCAAATGTAACTAAGGGAGGTCCTCAAAAAGGTGAATTCTATGCCTCTTGTTCACTAAGTACCCTGATCCGTTTTCGTGGCTTATGATTAAGCTGCAGATTATAGTGCTTCCTGGTTTGAGGCCGTACCTTATCATATTCCTTCTGGGCTGCCAGTGACAGGGTGGCGTAATTTTGCCTGCCAATGAGATATACCGGGATGTATGACAATATGGCCGCGATTAGCACCTGCAGTGCCAGCAACTCCAGCAATCCTACAAACTGAAGGCTTAGCGATAGAGCTATGAAAAGCACATTCACGATTAATATGGTAGTGGTAGCCCTGAGGTGCGACATAAACAGGAATAACAGCCTGTGGTGCACATGCAGCTTGTCAGGTGAAAAGGGGGATTTGCCGATGGATATCCGTACAAAGGCAACACGCATGGTGTCGAATAAGGGCACGATCAGAATACCCACCACTACAGCCGGTGCTGAAGAAATCTGATAAACCGACGGCAGCAGGTTAAGTTCCATAAAATGTATGGCAAGATACGAAATGGAAAACCCTAATATAAGCGAACCGGTATCTCCAAGAAATATTTTATTGCTTCCCTGTGATATATTATAGATCAGGAAAGCTCCGAAGCTGCCGGTTAAAGCCAGGCTGAGGAGCCCAAGCTGAACATGGCCGGCAAAAAGAAACCATAAACCAAAAGTGATGGAGGCTATTATTCCAACACCTGCAGCAAGTCCGTCTATCCCATCAATAAGGTTTATGCTGTTGGTGATGGCAAGCACGAGAAATATGCTCAGAGGAATAGATAGATATACGGGAATGGAGGAAACCCCAAGGAATCCGTGAAGGTCTGTAATATAACTGCCTCCCAAAACAACCAGAAGAGTGGCGGCTATAAACTGGCCCAGCATTTTTTTATAGGGCGTGAGTGGAAAAATGTCATCCTTTAACCCCACGAAAAAGATCACAAACAAACCTGCCAGGTAAAACCTGCAATGGGTGCAGTTTGAGGTGTTTACAAACAATAATGCTGCAGTTCCCACAGCAGCAAAGATACCAACGCCACCTAAAGCAGGTATGCTTCCGGAGTGGGAGGTCCTTCCGTTTGGATTACTTACAAGGCTTTTCGCCTTGGCTATCCTGACAATGGATGGTATAAATACAGCCGTGGTCAGTGCTGTAAACATCAACACCGCTATGGATGCCAGTAACGGATTATTAAGTATATTGTGTATCATATTTCTCTCATTTGTGCCCTGTAAGATGACTATTGCTTCTTGTTTATTTAAATAAACGATGTATAAAAGTGTAGTACATCATTTATCTCTTTTTATTATTTATCTTATTCAACCTTAACAGTGAAAGTTAAAAAAAATTGTGCTTAACGTTAAATTAATTTCATTCCAAACTTTCAGGTGTTTTAATACGGCAACACTTAGCTAAAAATGTGCCAATGTTTCATAGACAGAAAGTATTTTGAAAGGTTGCTTGGAGAATGTTAACATTGCAGCATAAAATTGTTGATTATAGGCGTAAAGTGCGGAATGTAAGTATTTTAAGCTCGTTATTATAAATTACCTTAAAATGTGTAATTGCAATACAATCAGCAAATTATCTGGGTATTAAATTATTATGAAAAATGGGATTATGTGAGTTTGTGATCGGATGTTCTGTTTTTTCATTTCCTGTTTTTCATTTCCTGTTTTATATATATCCATAGATGCCATATTACAAGCACTGCCAGACTCAGGAAAAAACCCAGAAAGGCACTGATAATGACTATTAGTGTTCGCTTGGGTTTTGCACGTAAAGCAGGTGGTTCGGCATTATCGACAATATTTACTACCGGAGTTTCCTTAACCAGTTCTATTTTTGTCATTTCAAGTTCCTTTTGCAGCAGCAGGTAAACTTCCTGTTTAATTGTAAGCTTTCTCTGCAGGCGCATCTGCTCTGTCTGAAGTTGTGGTGACAGACCTATATTTCTGTTGCGTTCGCGAAACGCTTTTAATTCTTCTTCTGCCATCAGCAGCTCTGCCTTTACACTATCTAATCTTTCATTTATATATTTAAGGTTTTCACGGGTCTGCATTTTTTGTTCGTTGGTTATATAATCCTCAATTAGAAAGACAATGTAATTTGTCACATCTGCCGATAGCTCTGGCTCCGGCATTAAAGCACTAATAGTTGTAAGCATAGTCTCTTCATCAGTTTTCACTGATATATATTCATCCAGGAGCATGAGTCCGGCATGAATTTCTTCTCTCTTAGTTTCCGCTTCAATTTCAAAATATTGAATAAGGTTGACCGGCTTCTCAAACTTATTTGTATTCCATTTATGCAGAAGCACTTTTTTCTTAATATTCCTGCTGTTAACTAAGTCGGTAATGTTGAACATTTCAGTTGCACCAAAGGCTCCCCCAAATCCAAACTGCGAAGCAAGTCCCTGCAATTGTGAAGCTGAAGAGCTTTCGCCTTCGGTTTTATAGAGTTTAGCTGAACTCATATATAAAGGTTGCTTTAATAAGGCATAAGCAACGCCAAATATGATGAAAGCTACCGTAAAGATTACAATAAACCACCGGTGTTTCCAGGCTTTAATGAAAACTTCCAGCAGGTCAATTTCTTCCTTTTTATGCAGGGATTTTTGAGCTTCTTCTGTCATTACGTATAATTTTTCGGAGCACTAATTGCCATTACCTTTGGTAATATAAATAATAAGTACCACGCTGGTTGCTATAGATGCCCATTCAGCCATCAGGCGGGTAACATCCACTGGCTCTCTTTCCGGCTTTTCGGGCACAAAAATCACCGAACCTTCTTTTACGTTAGGGCTCCAGAAAAAGTGCTTGCGTTTGGCGTAGCCTCCGGGGTAATAAACCACGGTTTTTCCTTTGGCGGCATCAAAATCGTAATCACCGGCTGCTTCCACGTATTTATTAAGGCTCCAGCTTTGGTTATATTGCACCAGTCCGGGGTTTCTGACATTTCCTGTAACCCGCACAGTGCTGGGGTGCCTGGGAACCATTATGCTGTCGCCACCCATGAGCAGTATTTTGGTACGCTCTTTCGAAAAAGCTTTCTCAAAGTCACCAACAACTTCTTTTCCATTCCTTTTATAAGTGATCCCCGGAACAAATGCTTCATCTGTAAAGCCACCGGCCCGGGTTATTAAGTTGTTGAGGGTTTCATTAGGTTTTATAATACTGTAGGCCCCCGGGTATTTTACTTCCCCTCCCAGGTAAACCACCTTATGTGGTTCAAAGTCGGGATTACGGCGAACCACCACCATATCATAATCCTTTAGCAGAAAATGGATAGTATCGCTTTTTTCTCTCAGGATTTCCGGGCTAATATCCACATGGATAACCTGTGCTTCCTTGTTATCATCATTTGACAGGCGGAAAACATCCAGCTTATAACGATAAGCTCTTTTTGTGAAGCCTCCGGCCTGCAAAAGCAGGTCATGGATTCCCATATTCTCGAATAGCGAATAAGTGCCGGGTTCTTCCACTTCTCCCTGTATGGTAACACTTTTGGATTTGTACAGCACTTCCGTACTGTAAACTATAAGACTGTCGCGGGAGTGCAGGACAATATTATCTTCCTGATCACCTGCCAGTACATCTTTAAGCGAAACCGGGATTACCTTACGGTGATTATTAGTGCCAGTATAGCGGATCAGGTCGGCGCGGAGCTGGTATGTCTGTGACCAGAAAATAGAATCCTTTAATCCTCCGCCTTTTTCCAGCAAATTTAGTATCCTGCTGCTGTCGGTGATCATATAGCGGCCTGGTTTATAAACATGTCCGCTTACATAGGCAAAGCGCACACCACCCGGAACTTCAGAAAGTGGTTCCTGGCCCGTTACTGGCAGTACGGTTACCACATCCTTGTCATTAAGCTCTATTTCGTTTATCTGGAGACCTTCCTCAGTGATCTTAACCGGCACAGGAGTGAATACCTTATATACTTCAGCTGATTCGTGTCTTTTTTCCAGGGGTACAATCCGCTCTATCTGTATGCTGGTAATATCAGCTGAGGTCTGCATTCCCCCCGCGAAGCCAAGCAGATCGCGGAAGGTTTCCTCCCTGGTGGGTTCGTAAATTGCCGGGTTTCTTACTTCACCTTTTAGCACAACCGTAGAAATACGAGGCGGCACATAAATAACGTCATTATTTTGCAGCCGTACGTCATTGGGCAACCTGCCGGTGGTTAGGAAGTTGTAAAGATCAAGGGTGCTAACAACTTCATCATTTCGTATCACCTGTATTTTTCTCAGGCTACCTTCGTTGGTCGCTCCGCCTGCTTTGTGAAGAGCGGTGAAAGCTGTGGAGTAATTACTCATAAAATGTGAGCCAGGGCTTTTAACATCACCAACCACATAAACAAGTATTGACCTTAGTTCGCCCAGGGAAACATCCAGGTAAGTGCCACCACCGCGGCCTAAACCACTGTAAATGCGAGAAAGATTTCGCTCCATTTTGCTTTCCAGCTGTTCCAGGGTAAGTCCGGCCACATTCATCTGTCCATATTGCTTCACAAATATGGTTCCTTCACGGGAAACGGTCATTTTATTGCGCCTTTCCACCTGCCCCCACACTGTGAGAATGATCTCATCACCAGGGCCTACCTGATAATTGGGGTCAATGGTTCCTATATCAAGGCGGTTGTATTTGTCTTCAGCTCCTTCAAACAAATTATAACCGAAATAATCGAGTTTTTCTTCTTTTTTTTGTTTATGTTCTTCTTTTTTAGCAGTATCTGTTCGCGTTGTTGCCTGATCGGGCACGTTAAAATCAGGGGCGGCGGCCTCATCTGCTTCCTGCAATTCGGCCTGCGTGGGAGCTGATGGCTGCTGCTGGCCAAGGTTAAGGTCCTCAATAGTTACTCCTGCCTTTTGCGCCCTGCGTATGGCTTCCTCCTGTGATATCTCCCCACTCATTAATTTCTGGGAGAGATCATTCAGAAATGCTTCGCTTTGTGCTGCCAAAGGATCACTGTATAAAAGCAAGCCTGTCAGCAATATCAGCATGGCGGTGAATATTCCGGTCTTCATTACGTATTTTGGTTTTTCTGAAGTTGCAAATATAAATAGAAAAAATTTCTTAATGGATCAATGATCTTTATTTTCAGCTTATCGTGAAACGATAATTCTTGTGCTCAATTGCATGGCCGTTGTTTTTTCTGCAAAATATGGATAAACAACGAATTTATGAAATATCTATTTCACAAATCAAAAATTCAGGGAGAAAACTTTAGCGATACTACCATGTGACTATTTCATGGCACCATCTCAGGATCTTTTCGTCATGGCATGCTTCTCAATCAGTGCCACCGATTGTGACAGGTGGTCTTAAAAATTCAATGTTTTGCCTTTAGCGGGGGCTAAGATTTTTTTAAGCAGAATAACGGAACGTGAATGAAAAGATTATGATTGTTGACTGGTTCTTGATTTGTTCTTCTCTTTTATCAGCGGGTGTAGGTTTATTGATGAACCATCAGGACAGAACCTGAAGAGCATATTTCCGGTCTTTGTGCAGCTGACTGCCAAGTTCATCCAGGTTTGGGAATTTTTTTTCTTCCCGGATAAACCGGATGAACTCGATGGTTATGATTTCATCATACAGGTTCGCGTTATAGTCAAACAGGTGCACTTCAACAGTTGCTTTGGAAGTGTTCAAAGTCGGTCTTTTTCCAATATTGAGCATGCCTTTATGCCATTGGTTTTCAGCGAAAACCCTGACAGCATACACACCGCGTCCCGGCATTAATTTCAGCTTATCCTGCAATTCGATATTGGCAGTTGGGAATCCGATTTTTCGCCCCAGCATGTTGCCTTTAACCACTTTGCCGCTGATCCGGTAATTGTATCCCAGGTTTTTTGCTGCTGCTTCTACCATGCCTTTTTCCAGTTGCTGCCGTATAAGCGATGAGCTGACCGTTTGTCCCTGTCTGGAGAGGGCAGACACCTCCTTAACTTCAAGCTTGTGCTTGCACGACACCTCTTTCAATGTATTTTTATTCCCACTTTGGTTTTTGCCGAATTGATGATCATATCCAACAAATACGGTTTTGGCCCCCAGTTTCCGAATCAATATTTTGCAGATAAACTCCTCAGGACTTAGCGCTGCCAGCTCCATATCGAACTCAAGAACCACCAGAAAATCAATACCGGTTTGATTAATCAGGCTGATCTTTTCATCAATAGTGGAAACCAGGTGTAGCTTTTCAGGTTCTTTTTTCAGGACAATCCTGGGGTGAGGGTGAAAAGTAACAACCACTGTAGGCTGGCCTGATTTTTCCGATAATTCTCTCATATGGCGGAAAATCTGACGGTGACCCTCATGCACACCATCGAATGTCCCGGTGGTGATTATGGTGTTATGTAATGGTTCCGATTCGCTGATGTTTCTGATTACTTTCAAAAGGCTTGTTTTTTTCACATGCAAAAGTACATAAACCATATGAGATAATTAGTGTTCAGTAACAGTAGGAAGCAGATGTGAAGTTGTAGAATTCATGTCAAGGATCAGTGATTTCTTATTATATTCGTGGCCTGATATAAAATATGTTTTTAGTTTTTTTGAAGTAAAAATTCATTTAAGATATGGCTGAACAAGCAAAAGGTAAAATAGCGCAAATCATCGGCCCTGTAGTGGATGTTGTTTTTGAGGAGTCGGGTGATATTCCAAATATTTATGATGCTCTTCATGTCAAAACAGATAAAGATGAGATCATTGTGCTGGAGTGCCAGCAGGATATAGGCGAGAATACTGTTAGAACCATTGCCATGGATGGAACTGAGGGCCTGAAAAGGGGCACTGAGGTACTTGGCATGGGTCGTGGTATTACAATGCCGGCAGATGACAGGATCCGCGGCAGGCTTTTTAACCTGGTAGGGCAACCCATCGACGGGCTGAAGCCGGTGGAAGCGGAAAATGAATATGAGATACACCGTGAACCACCAAAGTATGAAAACCTCACCACTTCCACTGAGGTAATGTACACAGGTATTAAAGTAATTGATCTTATCGAGCCTTACGCCAAAGGCGGTAAGATTGGTTTGTTTGGTGGTGCTGGTGTAGGAAAAACCGTTATCATACAGGAGCTGATCAATAACGTAGCCAAGCAGTATTCCGGTTTATCAGTATTTGCCGGAGTAGGGGAGCGCACCCGCGAGGGAAATGACCTGCTGCGTGAGATGATTGAAGCCGGACTGGTAAAGTACGGTGATGAATTTAAGAAAAGCATGGAAGAAGGCGGATGGGATTTGTCGAAGGTTGATGACGAGGAACTGAAGAATTCACTACTGACGATGGTATTTGGTCAGATGAACGAACCACCGGGAGCAAGGGCACGTGTAGCCTTATCTGGACTTTCAGTGGCAGAGTATTTTCGTGATGGTGATGAGAAATCAGGCGGATGTGATATACTGTTTTTTATTGATAATATTTTCCGGTTTACCCAGGCCGGCTCTGAGGTTTCAGCACTGCTGGGCCGTATGCCTTCAGCAGTAGGATATCAGCCTACACTGGCCAGTGAAATGGGGA
>JBEPXQ010000040.1:0-9714 GCA_041641835.1 Bacteroidales bacterium | reverse complement strand
CGCACAATGCTCTGGATGTGGAGCTTACTACCACCATAAGGGATAATACGGATTTTATTTTTGTAATACCTCAGAATCAAACGGCAACTATAGAACGGGAAGGGCTTGTTAGATTCCTGGAGGAGGAGAAAGGGCAAAGAAGCAGTGCAAATCGTATCCTTTATCCGCAGGGAAGAGGAAGCGACAAGGATGAAGAACCTGGTGTGGTAGAAAATGAATCCAATATTGAGGTCACAGCCCGGGTAAATATCAATCGGGAAGCAGTGCTTACCGTGGTGATGAATCCTGCTACCAACGAGAAGCTCGAGGTGCAGGGAGAGGGGAGTATTAATTATGATCTCTCTAGCACAGGGCAGCAAACAATTACAGGTAGTTATAATATAGCTGAGGGCTTTTATCATCTGATCCTGTATGATGTTATCCGCAGGGAATTTACTATCAGGGAGGGTAGTTCCCTCACCTTCAATGGTGACCTGATGGATGCCAGGGCCAGCATTTCTGCCATACATCAGGTAAGAACATCACCTGAAGCGCTGGTGGCTAATGAGCTGTCCGGTGCTGAAGGAGCCGATAACACCAGATTTCAATCGTCATTGCCTTTTAATGTAATATTGAATATTGACGGCAGAATCATGAAACCCGATCTGGATTTTGATATCAAGCTGCCGGCTGAAAACCAGGTGACGGAAGTCCAGAATAAACTTAATCAGATAAATGAAAACGAATCTCAGGTTAACAAGCAGGCATTTGCGCTGCTGGTCTTTGGAAGTTTCCTGCAAACAAGTATGTCATCCTCACACCCGCTGTCATATCAGCTGAGCTCCACAGCACGCAGCAGTGTGAGTAATATTATTTCAGCGCAGCTGAACCAGCTGGCCGAAAAATATATACAGGGAATCGAAATCAATGTGGATGTGAATTCCTATACCGATTATGTGGACGAGCAAAGCCGGGGCACTACAAACGTGGAGTTTGACGTGAAAAAGCAATTTTTGAACGAACGGCTCACCGTGCAGGTCGGAGGAAAGGTTAATGTAGAAGGGCGGCAGCAAAGAGCCAATGATGATCTTAGTACATTGTCAGGAGATGTGCGCGTATTTTATGATCTGACTGAAGACGGGCGCTGGATACTCAAAGGTTTTAATGTTACTGAGTACGGTAACCTGCTGGAAGGAGAAATAAGGAAAACAGGTGTAGGAATTATATATAACCGCGATATGTATCAGCTTAGCGACCTGTGGACAGGAAACAACCAGGAACCAACTGAAGAACAACAAAAGGAAGGCGGTGAATGAATTATGATTAAAGCAAAGAACATACATAGCATTATTCTGATTCTGCTGATTGCTGTTATTGGTAGTTCGTGTTCGGTTACCCGCAAACTTGAAGCCGATGAACAACTTTATACTGGCACATCTGTGGAGATACAGGATATGTCTTTTACCGAAGAAGTTGGTCTGGAAAGTGAATTGAAGGACGTGGCGGTGCCAGAACCTAATGAGCGCATACTGGGGCTGATACCCCTGAGGCTGATGATATATAATATGGTGGATGATTCAGTGGCGGAAGATGGCAGTGGCTTCAACCATTGGCTAAAATACAAGATTGGAAGAAAACCCGTGCTCTTTGAACCCATGCACATCGATCAGTCGAAAATGAATATCAGGAATAGTATGTTTGCTAAAGGATATTTTGAAGCAGACGTAAGCAGTGAAAAACATAGCAAACCACAAAAAGTTTCAGTTACATATAACGTCACGGCAGGGCCACAATACATAATAAGAGACCTGATATTTGACAGCACACTAAAAAAACTCGATTATCCGCTGAGTGTTTTAAAAGAGAATACTTTATTGGGTGAAGATAAGCCCTACAACCTTGAATTAATGAAGAACGAAAGAGGCAGGATTGCCAAAAAGTTGCAGGATCGCGGATATTACTACTTTATCGAAAACTACATCATATTTAAGGTGGACAGCAACCGCAGGGCTAAAAATCTGAAGCTTTATGTAGGTCTTAAGGAAAATCTTCCTGATAAAGCATTCAGAAGATACAATATCAATGAAATTGTTATCTATCCCGATTACAGCATAAGGGAAACCAATCACACTGCAGACACCTCTATGCTTAGAGGTGCGCTGATAATCGATTCCACAAAACGCGTTAACCATGACCTGATCAGAACCAGCGTAAGGTTCCAGCGCGGTGATCTTTATACCGCTGAGGCTTATGCCAATACATTGAATAAACTCATGGGGCTCGGCATTTTCAAATATGCCAATATCACTTTTAATGAAGACTCCCTCGCTCCGGATTCAATTGCACCTGCGCTGAATATGAAAGTGTATCTCACTCAGATGATCCCGGTTTCCACCAGGGTGGAATTGCGCGCTGTTACAAAATCAAATGATTTTTCCGGGCCCTTTCTTTTTCTAACCTATCTTAACCGGAATACCTTTGGTGGTGCTGAAAAACTGAATCTTAATGTTAACGGCGGTTTCGAGTCACAATGGACTCAGAATGAAAATCCCTATATCTCTTATGAAATAGGATTTGACGCGAGTATTACCTTTCCAAAATTTATCACACCATTTATTGATGTTAATAAATTCCTGGCAGAAAAGTATACACCAAATACAACGTTCAGGTTGGGATACAGCCTGGAAAACAGAGTTAGGTATTTTACTTCAAACACTTTTGATGCATCCTATGGATTCCAATGGCAGGAAACAGAAAATAAATTTCACAACTGGCGGCTTGTAAATATTACCTACTCCAGCATTACCAATAAAACCGACCGTTTTGAGGAATTACTAAATGAGAATCCGCTGCTAAGGCAAAGTTTTGAAGAGCGTTTTATCCTTAGTATGATGTACACCTATAAGCTTGAAATGGACAATGAGGATAATCCGGACAGCAAAGTGAGCAGTTTCTTAAATGTAAGCGGCGAATTGGCGGGAAACTTCCTGGCTGGTATTGAATACCTGGCTGAAGGCCTTGATAATGATAATATGGACGGGAAATTCCTGGCACTGGAATATTCACGTTTTTTCAAGGTTACCCCTGAATACAGGATTATATATAATTTTAATAAAGAAGTGAGCCTGGTAAACCGGTATCTGTTGGGTGCTGGTTTTCCCATTGGCATTTCCCGGGCGCTGCCCTACAGCAGGCAGTATTTTATAGGGGGCCCTAATTCGCTGCGCGGATTCCATTTCCGGACTATCGGGCCGGGCTCATATGAAGGCTCAGATGAAGACCGCTATATCTTCACGCATAATGGAAATTTGAAAATTCTGGGAAACCTGGAATTGCGTTTTCCAATTGTTGGCGTGCTCAAGGGGGCTGTTTTTGTGGATGCCGGTAACATATGGACCTGGAAAGAATCGTCTGAGAAACCGGGAGGAAAGGTCAGCTGGGGTGATCTGGGTGATGAAATGGCCGTTAATACCGGCCTGGGCTTACGTGTAGATATCAGCTTCTTTATTCTACGCCTTGATCTTGGTATTCCACTACGGATGCCATATGATGTTGACGGTAAAAACTGGATCAGCCCAAAACCTTTCAAGACCAGCTGGCGCACCGAGTATCCTGTGCTTAATATAGCCCTTGGTTATCCGTTCTGATAGATTTGTTTGAATGTAGTAAGATTTTATCAGCAACAAATACACATAATAATTGTCATTATATCAAAGTACAAACCTAGAATAAATGGCCTCGTCTTCTGAAAAATATATGGGTGGTTTTCAAAAATTCCTGGTGGAAACCGGTAGGCTCTACCGTTTTACGGCAAACGTGATGAAAGAGTTTTTCCGCTCACCCTTTGAGCATCAGGAAGCAGTGAGGCAGGCTTACTTTCTTGGTTTTAAAAGCGTTTCGTTGGTGAGTATAACGGCTTTAATTATGGGGCTTGTGCTCACCTTACAGTCGCGGCCTACTTTGGCCGCTTTCGGAGCCGAAAGCCTGCTGCCAGGGATGATATCTGTTTCACTAATTCGCGAAATCGTGCCCGTGATAACTGCCCTGTTGTGTGCAGGCAGGATAAGTTCGGGTATAGGAGCAGAGCTGGGTTCCATGAGGGTTACCGAACAGATTGATGCCATGGAGGTGTCAGGCACTAACCCCATGAATTATGTTGTGGCCAGCCGTATCCTGGCTACCACAATTATGGTTCCCATCCTTGTTTTGATAGCTGATGTGATAGCGCTGATAGGGTCTTTTATAGCCATTAGGATCAGTGGAGATATGCCATTTATTCTTTTTTATCGTAACGCCATGGGAGCCCTGGATCTGGGTGACTTTATACCGGCTGTGATAAAAACAGTTTTCTTCGGATTTTTTATAGGGTTGATAGGAAGCTATAAAGGGTATAACGCCACCCGGGGAACTGAGTCTGTGGGTCGGGCTGCAAATGAATCTGTAGTGCTGGCTTCACTCATAATTTTTATTCTGGATCTGATCGTAGTGCAGATCGTAAATGTTTTTTAACAAAGGTGAACAGAGCTATGATCCGGGCAGGAGGCTAACAATCACGAGCATGATCATCAATGAAAGCAAAATTATATGTGACAGTAACCTGGTTCCAAATGGTGAGCTGCTCCGCGTAAATGACGGGACCGCTGAAACATAATTATAAATAGAAAAATGGATACGAAACTCGATATAAAAAACCTTTCCAAATCCTTTGGTGAGCTCACTGTGCTTGATGGTATCAGCCTGACCTTACCAAAAGGAGAAAACATCTCTGTACTTGGGCGCTCAGGTGTGGGAAAGTCGGTGTTGATCAAATGCATCATCAGGCTGATAGATGCAGATACAGGTGAAATATTTGTGAACGGAAAGGACATACTGGAAGCTGAAGGGCGCGAAGAGGTTGACAAAATACGCGAAGGAATTGGGTTCCTTTTCCAGGGCGGTGCCCTGTATGATTCCATGACAGTGAGAAACAATGTGGCTTTTCCGCTTCGCAGAAGAAAGAAAAAACGGGATGAGAGTGTGGACGAGCTGGTGGATCAGGCGCTGGAAAGTGTTGGACTGAAGGAATCCGGAGATAAATTTCCCTCGGATCTTTCAGGTGGAATGGTGAAAAGAGTGGCCCTGGCACGTACCATCGTCAGGAAGCCTGGAATAATACTATATGACGAACCCACAACCGGCCTGGATCCTGTTACAGGGAGGGAAATCGTTGACCTGATCATAAAAATCCAGGAGGAATATGATACTTCTTCTGTTATTGTTACTCATGACCTGGAATGTGCCAGAAGAACATCAAATGACATTAAGTTGTTACATGAAGGAAAGTTCTATGCTGAAGGAAGCTTTGATGAACTACGACAATCGGAGGAGGAACATGTAAAACGTTTTTTTACCGATTATAATCAACAGAACAACAATTAGATATAATGATTTGTCAGTTTTATACTGAACAATTAACACTAAGAAACCAGATAAAACGGACATGATTAAAAATAAGCTATAGATCTTTATTAGCTGGAAAATAATCGTCATGGCAAGCTCCCCTGCATAAATGCCGGGGCAATCTGAAATATAAAATCAAAATTAGACAGATGAAAACGAAAAGAACACGTTCACTTAAACTCGGCATACTAATAATTGGAGGCCTGGCTGTATTGGTTGCTGGTGTTTATTTATTGGGTCTTCAGCAAAATATTTTTAATACAGGCATTTCAGTGAAAAGTGTTTTTAAAAATGTGAAAGGCCTGGAAATAGGTAATAAGGTGCTTTATTCTGGTATTGACGTGGGCAATGTATCAGATATTACTATAGAAAATGACTCTACGGTAGTGGTGGAAATGACCATTACCAAAGAGGTTACAGAATACATCCATACTGATGCCATAGCAAAAATAAAAACTGAAGGTGTGCTGGGAAATAAACTGGTGACCATTAGTGGTGGAAGTGCTTCGGCTCCTCTCATTGAAAAGGGAACTACACTGCGCTCGGAGACTACACCCGACATAGGCGATATCCTTGAGGAATTTTCCGGTATAGTTAAAGACAGCAGGGAAGCTGTTAATAACATCAGAGCAATAACAGCGAAAGTGAAAGAAGGTAAAGGAGACCTGGGGCGCTTTGTTAATGACACCACTATTTACCATAATTTTGAAGTAGCTTCCCGCGAAGTAAGCGCTGTAATAAAAAATGTAAATAGTATAACTACCAAGATCGACAGCGGAGACGGAGATCTGGCAACCTTGCTGAATGAAAATCAGCTTACCGAAGGCATGAATAAAATCATGAACACAGCCGATTCTGCTATGACAGACCTGAACCAGGCATCCAGGGAAATTAAAAAAGCCAGTAAGCAGATTAATGAAGGTGACGGCCTGCTGCAAATGTTGCTTTACGATGAGTCGCTAACCTACGAAGTTGATACCGCAGTTTCAAAACTTGATGACGGCGTGAAGGGTGTGATTGATGCCGCTGAAACAGTGGAAGGTTCCTGGTTGTTCAATATCTTCACCGGTGATAAGGATAAAAAGGATAAGAAGAATAAAAAGAAAAGAATTAAGGAAAAAAATAAAAATGAGGAATAAGCCTGATTTGGAACAGCAGTAAATATCCGAATGCAATGAAATACCCAAACCAAGATGTCAGGAAAGAGGCCATTTGCATAGCCAACGAAATGATCCATGAGAGAAAGCATTTGGGCGAGGATCATATCATAGCAGAAGCTGCAGAAAATCAAAAGTAAAAGAATAACTGATAATCGACAGTATGTTTGTTGACGGGCATCTAATAGTTTTCAGGAACTATTATTTCAAGTGCCTGTGGAAGGTTCTTAACCTTCAGTTTTTCAGGCCTGCCAACAATTTCCCCGTCAATGTTTACATTTTCTTTTTTTGGATTATACATGGTGAGGCTTTTGTGGCTGCTGAGCTCCACATTGTGCATATGGTGTATTCGGTTAGTAAAAAGTAAAAAGAATATCTGGATAATATGCCAGACCGAACGATAGCGGATAAGTACCAGTTCAAATTTCCCGTCATCAACTTCTGCCTTTGGATTTACTACAGCTCCGGTTCCATATTTATGCATATTTGTTAGAATTGCCATATGCGCCTTTTTTGTTCTTACTGAACCGCTTTCTTCTATCTTAAATTTTGCAGGTTTTGAAGTTTTCAACACTTCCCAAAGGTGCTTAGCATATCCTCGCAAACCACGAATACTGTCATCTTCAAAACGTTTTACTATGCGTGCATTGAAGCCAATGTCACATATATGGGCGCTATATATGTCGTTTACCTTTAGCAGGTCTATTTTTTTGGTTTTTTGTTTTCTGATGGTATCCAGGCTTTGGTCCAGGCTGTTGGGAATGCCGAACTCTGTGGCCAATCCGTTAGCTGAGCCAACGGGAATAATTCCCAGCGGTATCTTTCGCCCAGTAAGCAGGGGCAACAGTTCAAATATAGTTCCATCACCTCCTGCCGCTACTATGATATCCGTGGAGAAATTTTTCAGCTTCTCCTTTATCTCGCTGATGTCATCTTGTTCGGTGGTAAAAAAGAAATCATACCTGATCCTGTGCCTGGCACAGTAATCGGATATTTGGGTCTTCAAACCACTTTTATCCATGTCGCTCGACACAGGATTAATTACAAAAAGTATGCTCGTGATTTTCTTATCTGAATCTTCTCTGCTCAAGTTTTTGTTTGATAAACATCTCGGCATATAAAATGTTCTAACGAGTATAAGGTAATAAAAATTCATTATTTATGCAGATTTTCAGGAAGATCGGGAAGTTTTTCAGAAACCTGGCGCTATCCGAAAGGGAGCCGCGCCTGTTGGGCTACAGGGGGTTTGGTAGCGATGAAAGGGTAATTATACAGGGAGCATTACAAAAAACCTATTCAATAACCAACGTGAGGCCTGAAAACCGCAGAACCAGTAATTTCCTGAACCAGATAAAAAGGTATCTGGCAACTCCTATTCCCGGGGCCACCGTATGCGTGCATTTCAGTGGCATGAAAAAATGCGTGGAAACAAATGACAATGGTATTTTTATGGCGGTGTTTGATAAGGTGGAAAAGCAGATAGAACCCAATGCTTCCCCCTGGCGGGAATACAAACTCACCCTGGAGCATTCGCCTCAGCAACTGGAAAAAGACTTAGATGCTCCTGTATGCAATAAGCTTCTTGTCCCGCATCAGGGGCAGCAGTTTGGTGTTATTTCTGATATTGATGATACTTTGCTGGTTAGTCATTCCACGGAAATGATCAGGAAACTGAAACTTATGATGCTTAAAAATTCCTACACCAGAAAGCCTTTTCCCGGTGTTGTTGCATTTTACAAAGCTCTGCATAAGAAGGACGAGGGCACAGCTAAGAATCCTTTTTTCTATGTGTCAAGCAGCGAGTGGAATCTTTATGAAATGTTGGATGAGTTTTGCCGGTATAATGAATTTCCCGAAGGTGTTTTTATGCTGCGCGACCTTCAGCACAGCATCTTTAAATTCTGGAAATCAGGCGGGGGAAGCCATGACCATAAAATTGACAAGATACGCTCCATCCTCTTAACTTATAATCATATCAAATTTGTTTTGATGGGCGACAGCGGGCAGCAGGATCCTGATATTTACCGCAGGATAATAAAAGATTTTCCAGGTAGAATTAAGGCTGTTTTCATCAGAAAAATAAAAAAGAAAAGAGAATTTGAAAGTGAGATCATCAAAGATGACCATGGTAATGAAATCCCTTTCTACTATGTGAAAGATAGTTATGAAGCATCAAAATATGCTTTAAAACATGAGCTGATTACAGAGGATGAGTTAAATAATATACTTTCTGATACCGAGAAAGAAAAGGAGAGGGGAGCTGTAGAGATTTAGCCCACAGCATCATCAAGCCTTATCTGTTCTTCAACTATATCTTTAAGCGTGACCGACTGGAAATGTTTGATCACCATATTGTTGAGCGTTCCCCAGAAACCTTTTGCTGAGCAGTATTCCGAGCGGCTGCATTCTACTGCATCCGACTGGCAGTCGATTACACATATGCCAGGTTCAAAAGCATTATGAATATCCAGCATGCTTATATTTTCAGGCTTGCGTGTAAGCTTATAGCCGCTTTTTCTGCCGCTTGCATTGGTTATCAGCTTGGCTACCTTAAGGCTGTGGATAATATGATCAAGATATTTAACTGAAATCCCCTGATTTTTGGATATCTCCTTCTGAAATACACCCTTTTGGGTATCTTCATTTCGGGCAATCTCAAGCATTGCTCTAATGCCATATCGCGTTTTTGTGCTGAATTTCAAAGCTTTTGCAAAATTGGTTTATCTGAAATAAAAATAGTCAATTTATTTTAGAAAAAAGGGGATATAAAAACCGTAGTTTATATATCCCCCGTGATAAACATCCGGGAGCACTTATCCCGGATTATGAAATCTAGATTGAAACTGCTGCTTCAAACATAAAGCCTTTAAAGCCTGCCTCTTCGCCGTACTGGCTTATGAAGTTTTCATAATTCTGATCCACATATTCCAGTTTCAGCATTACTTCATCAGTTATAAACCAGCCGCCACCAATTTGCATACGGTCCACGGATTGGTCATTATCATTTTCCACGTGGTTGTATCGCGCACCAGCGTAAAACTGATCCTGCCCGCCAAAGCGGTAGAGACCTTCCACGGCATACTGGCTAAAGCTGTATTCTGCACCACCAAATGCACTGGTTCCGTCGGTCATTTCATAG
>JBEPXQ010000039.1:0-9853 GCA_041641835.1 Bacteroidales bacterium | reverse complement strand
TATTAACTAGGTAATATTTCTTATATTTGCAATATTAACTAGTTAATATTATGATACGCGATATTTTTCTTCTTCAAAATCCATGGAGAACCGACCCTGGTCACGAGTTTAAGGTTAAGAACAGGAAACTGTTAGGTTATCTGGAGGCTCAACTGCATAATGAATTAATGATCGGGTTACTGGGTAGTCGCCAGGTCGGGAAAAGCTCATTACTGTTTTTGCTGATCAAAAACCTTTTGAAATCAGGAAAACAACCTGACCAGATATTCTATTTCAACCTTGATGATTTCCATCTGCATGAAATTTTTCATAATGTTTCTTCTTTTATCAACTTCCTTGGAAAGAACAAAACCCCAAAATATATTTTTATTGATGAAATCCAGCGACTAAATAATCCTGGTTTGTTTTTAAAAGAGATCTTCGATCTGAAGAGAAACATCAAAATATTTTACTCAGGTTCCTCTCAGTTGGAAATTAGCTCAAAAGTTAAAGAACATCTGGTTGGCAGGGCGAGAGTGTTTCATGTAAACCGGTTATCTTTCTCTGAATATATTGATTTTGCCGGTCCTGTTTCTAATGCGGAAGCTTTGGATGAAATCCTGATTTATGGTGCTTATCCTGCCGTTGCACTGCAGCATGATAAAGTGGAAAAGCAATTACGACTGAAAGATATTTATCAAAGTTATGTGCAAAAAGATCTGGTTGATTTTTTGAAGCTGCAGAATACGGATAAATTTAACAACTTGCTCAAAACGCTGGCTTTTCAGGTTGGTGACCTGCTGAATATCCAGATGCTGTCAAAAAAGCTTAAAACAGGGAGAGATGAAATAGAGGAATATCTTGCTATACTTGAAGGTACATTCATCTGCAAAAGAATTTACCCGTTTTACAAAAATTACAGCAAGGAGCTGACTAAAATGCCGAAGCTTTACTTCCTGGACCAGGGAATTCGCAATTTCATTCTCAATGATTTCAAGGAACCGGAAATGCGGTATGACAAAGGTAAACTATTTGAAAATTTCATTCTTACAGAAGAACTGGCAAATGATATCCACAGCTTTAAAAACATTAAATTTTGGAGGACAACCAATCAAACCGAGGTGGATTTTATTATAGATGAAAAAGGTTCCCTTTCTGCCATTGAAACAAAGTGGAGTGATAAGAAGAAGCCAAGAGCTTTTAATACGCTATCGCAACATTATCCTGATATGCATAAGAAAGTAGTGACAAGAGACGATTTCATCTGACATTTATCCTTGAAAAAGATGTGTCAGGGTATTCATGCATCTAATATTTCTATCTTTGCAGCTCAAAACAGTAAGCTAATATGAAGATCAGTGGTTTTTCAATGGTTAAGAACGCGGATAAGCTGTATTATCCCATTCGTCCGGCCATTGAATCAATACTTCCGCTTGTGGATGAGTTTGTGCTGGCGCTGGGCGATTGTGATAAGGATGATCGTACGCGGCAGATCGTGGAGTCGATCAATTCAGACAAGCTGAAGATAGTGGACACCGTCTGGGATCTTGAGAAGTATCCCAGGGGTATGGAAAATGCTCATCAGACTGATATTGCAAAAGAACATTGCACCGGCGACTGGCTCATCTATTTACAGGCCGATGAGGTGATCCATGAAAAATACCTGCCGGTTATTGAAGAAGCCTGTGCCAGGTATCTGGATGATGAAGAAGTGGAGGGAATGCTGCTGAATTACGTTCATTTTTGGGGCGATTATTATCATTATCACAGCGCGCACAGTTGGTATAAAAAGGAAATCAGGATTATCCGGAACCATCCGCATATCCATTCCTGGGAGTCGGCTCAATCCTTCCGCAGGATTCCAGATTTTGACGGGCTGAACTACCGGCAGCAAAAAGGCACCCATATGCTTAAGGTGGTGGAAATTGATGCATACATTTATCATTATGGCTGGGTTCGTCCGCCACATCTGATGAAAAATAAAACCAAAGCCCTTGATACCATTCATAAAGGAGAAGAAAAGGTGAAAGAGCTGGAAAAAACAAAAAGGTATGTATTCGATTATGGACCGCTGAATTTGCTGGAGGAGTTTAAAGGCACACATCCAAAAGTAATGCAAAACTGGATATCAAAGTTCGACTGGAATGAGCAGCTGCAGTATTCCGGGAAACCTAATCCTGAGCGGGCAAAGCACAAGCATGAAACATCAAAAAACCGGATTTTCACCTGGATAAAGAAAAGCGTTCCAGGCATGAGCGAAGCAGGCGATTTTAAAAACTATATTTTATTGAAGAGATAAAATAACTAATAGGCATTTTTAGTTATCTTTGATCTGCGAAACACAACTGATAGGAGCATTATGAAGGATTTGACAGAAATTTTAGCAATCAGCGGAAAAGGCGGGCTGTTTAAAATGGTGGCCCAGACAAAAAACAGCATCATAGTGGAATCACTGGAAAATGGAAAACGTACACCCGTTTATTCCACACAGGCTGTGAGTTCTCTTGAGGAGATCAGTATTTTTACTGAAGGTGAAGATATGCCGCTGAAGGATGTTTTTAAGAGCATCTATGAAAAAACGGATGGAGGGAAAGCGCCTTCACACAAAGCACCTGCACAGGAGCTAAAGGATTTTATGGAAGAGGTTGTTCCGGAGTATGACCGTGATCAGGTATATATCTCGGATATTAAAAAGGTGATGAAATGGTATAATAACCTGCACGATGCTGATATGCTGGGCTTTGTTCATGCTCAGGAGGAAGAAGCGGCTGAAGAAAAAGAAGAAAAGCAGGATGAAAAACCACAGGAAAGCAACGATCAGCCGGAAGAAAAAAAGGAATAGAAAGCCTGAAAACTATCCACACTTCATAAACCTGCCTTTTGGTGGGTTTTTTTATGGAAGGCATTCTGATAGTACAAATATGCAATCCGATTGCAAATATGTACCATCTGAATTCAGAACACACATAATCAAGCATGGTCTGACGAGGGTCTATCCCCTGGGGAATAAGATCAACATCGGGAATTGAAAAGCTGAGACATGTATGCTTTTTGTTACTTTTGCATTCAGCTTTTCGGCTGGAAAAACATCAGAAATGAACCGAGGCATGATCCACCTGAAACGGAACACACACGAGTATGACTATAATGAAGGCAGAAAGCATCAGTAGTACGATAATTCGTATCATGGCGAGCTCCATCCCGTAGAACGGGATAAATCTGACCATTGAAATAAAATTTAGACAGATGAAAAAAATAATAGATTTTACGGTAGTTGCCAATAAGTCCCTGAATCAGGAACACTTTGTCCTGGAGTTAAAGTCAGACAGGGCGCTGCCGGATATTTACGCGGGCCAGTTTGTGGAGGTTCGCGTTGATGGCTCTGTTAACACCATGCTTCGTCGCCCCATATCTGTGCATGACGTGGATTATGACAATAACATCCTCAGTCTTTTTATCAAAAAGGTGGGCGATGGAACACATCGCCTGGGTGAGCTTCAGGAAGGGGATAAGCTGAATATTATCCTGCCGCTGGGGCATGGTTTCACAATCCCGGATACCAGCGATGTTCTATTGGTTGGTGGTGGTTGCGGTGTTGCACCCATGCTGTATCTGGCGCGAAAAATTGCTGAAGAAGGGCATCGGCCTAAAATCTTACTTGGAGGAAGAACTAAAACCGATATATCTGAAATTGCCGCTTACCAGGCTTTTGGCGAAACAGCCATAACAACGGAAGATGGTTCCGGAGGTGAAAAGGGTTTCGTTACGGATCATCCCTGGATGAAACAGAATTCCCCCAGTTACAAGCTGCTCTATGCCTGTGGTCCTGAGGCCATGATGAAAGCCGTGGATAAATTCGGTAAAAAGCATGGAATAGATACCGAAGTTTCCCTGGAGCATACCATGGCTTGTGGCATTGGTGCTTGCCTCACCTGCGTGGTGGATACCACCAGCGGACACCAGCTAACCTGTAAAGACGGTCCTGTTTTTAACTCAAAAGAATTGAAATGGTAAATCTTAGCGTAAATATTGATAAGCTGAAGCTGAAAAACCCCATCATGACAGCTTCCGGTACATTTGGCTACGGCCCCGAATTTGATGATTTCATTCGTGTGGATGATCTGGGTGGAATTGTAGTGAAGGGAACCACGGGAAAACACCGCGAAGGAAACCCCTATCCGCGTATGGCTGAAACTCCTATGGGTATGCTCAATGCAGTGGGGCTGCAGAATGTTGGCGTAGATAAATTCGTGTCTGACATTTACCCGCAAATCAAAAATTATGACACCAATGTGCTGGTGAATGTTTCCGGTTCCACTGTGGATGAGTATCTGGAAGTAGCTGAAAAAATTAATGCGCTGGATAAGATCCCGGGAATAGAACTGAATATTTCCTGCCCCAATGTGAAGGAGGGCGGCATGGCCTTCGGGACAAGTTGCCCGTCAGCCAAAACTGTAGTAGAAGAGGTCAGGAAGGTTTATCAGAAAACCATGATCGTGAAATTGTCTCCTAATGTTACCAATATAGTAGAAATTGCACAGGCTGTGGCAGAAGCCGGTGCTGATGCCCTGTCACTTATCAACACCCTTCTTGGAATGGCCATTGATGTTGAGAAGCAGGCTCCCGTTCTGTCAACCGTTACAGGCGGGCTTTCCGGTCCTGCCGTGAAACCGGTGGCACTTCGGATGGTTTGGCAGGTAGCACAGGCCGTGGATGTTCCAATTGTAGGGATGGGTGGTATCCGCAATGCTAATGATGTGGTTGAATTCCTGCTGGCAGGAGCTACAGCCGTGGAAATAGGAACAGCAAACTTTGTTGATCCTCAGGTTACCGCAAAATGTATTGAAGGATTGAAGGAATATATGCATCGTCACAGCGTGCAGGATGTTAATGATTTGATTGGGGCTTTGAAGACTTAAAGATGGCAGCTTGAGCTAGTGCAGCGGCTCTTCAATCTTATTAAAAAATATTCCACCGCAGCTGTTGATGGTATTTTATATCATTAATCGATTATAATTATTTTTTTCTTGTATTTTGTTAGGATTTTAGTTATATTTATCACCATTAAATTAGAGTCTTATGTGAAAAACTAAACCTTAAACAAATGAAGAAAATCTCTACCTCCTCCGCAGTTTTAACCTTTGTTTTACTACTTGCATCTGTAGATCCACTGCATAGCCAGAAGGAGTGGATAAGTGATGGTGCAATTTGGCACTATGACTATATGCATCTGAATTACCAGGGGTATTTTAGCTATTACTACAGTCATGATACCCTGATGATGGGCCGGGAATACAAGGTGATCGCCTATCAGTCATATATTTATGATTTTAACAGTGATTCGGTTGAGTATTCACAAAAGCCCAGTGCCTTTTATCTGCGTACTGAATCAAATGTGGTTTTCTGGTATCATCAGAATATGAAAACCGAATATGTGTTGTATGATTTTAATCTGATGGTTGGCGATACCCTGACTATCCCGCCTGCACCTATGGTTGATTCCTCTATGGCGGCAAGCCATGGTGAAACTGCTTGTGCTTACGTGGATAGCATAGCATATCTGAGCGCCGGAAACGACAGCCTGAAAACATATTATCTGAATTATGATCAGGCTCCTGATGAACCTGCCTATACTTTTGGAGATGTGATTTACGAAAAGATTGGGTCGCCCCAGGGTTTTTTCCCTGTAGCCACCTGGATGATAATAGAAGGACCCGGTGGCATCAGGTGCTATCAGGATAATAATCTTCCACCGATAACCTTCACAAGTAAGCCCTGTAATTACATCAACAGTGTGGATGAGGCAGGCATATTTTCAGATATTAAAATATTTCCTAATCCGGTGGGTGATTACCTGACGATCAATATTCAGGATAGTAGAAAGAAATTGAGTGCAGTATTGCTCTTCTCATCCGGGGGTAAATTGATAAGACGTTTTGATCCGGCTTCTGATAAATTCCGCTTTGGCGAAATACCTGCCGGAGTTTATATACTGCAAATTTATCTGGGTGAGGAAGTTGTTCAGCGGAAAATAGTTAAATTGAGAGATTAGTGGCTGTATTTTAAGGGAAATCAAATTATAAACAGATGAAAAAGCTTATACTCTTCTCTTTGCTTTCTTTTCTTTATGTGGGCGTGGGGGTAAGGTTCTTCTGACAGAGGTTCACTATCCTTGGTTTTTATTCGTAATATTCTATTTTCCTGGTTTGAATATATGCAGGGGTAAATTTATTATCATCTGAAGAAATTTGTTTAACGAAAACTTTTTTCTCAATCCAGTTTCCTTTTTTATCTAAATCATATTCGTATTTCAATTCCCGATATAGTTCTTCCTGATCATATAATTGAATCAATGTATAATTACGGTTCTTATTGTATTTTGTTTTTTGTTGGATATCGGCATCTTGATATGTACTTGATGCTATAAGGTTGTTGTTTTTATTATATTGATATGTCCACTTCATTTTTCCTAAATCCGAATGGCTTGTTTCTTCAATCAGATTTCCGTTGTTGTCATATTTGTAAGTGGTGATGTATTTATATTCAACCTGGTCAGTACTTTGAGTTTGTTTCTTCCAGTTAATTTGTCCATCATCATTATATTTGTATTTCAGGGTAGTGGTATCTGTTTTACCATCTTCAGTAATAATAGATTGTGCTAAATCGCCGAACTCATTATATTTTAATTCAGATACGAACGTGTTAGTATCATTAATAATAACGCTTATAGAGACAGGTTTGCCGGTGGTATCATATCGAATTAATTCAACTGATTTTGTTTCTGGATGAAAAGAATTTCTTACAGTCTTAATTCGTAATCCTTCATTGTTATATTCATTTGTGGTTTCATGCTTTAGTTTGCCAAAAGTATCATAGAGCTGCTGGAGCGAAATCATCCCACGATCATTGTATTCTTTTCTGAATTCAATGATCGGTTCTTCTGTAACCTCATTCTTTATATCGATGATATTTGCTTTATATCCCGTAATTGATTTTACTTTACCTTTCAGGTTTTCGTTCTTCAAATCACTTTGTTTGGAATTTTCGTTTTGATTTTGACTCGGATTATTACAAGCCAATAAAAAAATGCATCCCAGAAATATGGCTATATGGTTGAGCATATTTATTCGCATTTTGAAAATCTGCTAACTTTGAAAAGTAGATAATAACATTTCAAAGATAATAGAAAACTATTTCTGGTAACAATTAATCCGTGTTAAAAAAGGTAATGCCAACTGCAGGGATTTGATTACATTTGAAACCCGAAACGGGTATGTATAGATATTAATACTTACTTCCCCCGGTTGATTAAATGTAAACATGGCTGAGATCAATATTATAACGGGCGCTTCAGGCGGAATCGGGAAAGCACTGGCTGTTGCTTATGCTTCACCGGGGCAGCACCTGGTCCTGGCAGCAAGAAATACCGGAAATTTATCAGAAACAGCACAAATATGTGAGAACAAAGGTGCTGCGACCTCTGTTCTTCCATTGGATCTTTCATCTCCTGATTCGCTTAGCTGGTTTGCTGAAGAGGTAAAGCAATTTACCGGCAGGATTAGCAGGCTGTTGCATGTGGGGGGGATCAGCCAACGCAGCTATGCGGCAAATACCGGGATGGAAGTGGACCGGAAGATAATGGAAGTGAATTACTTCGGCACAGTTCATCTGACCAAATTGTTGTTGCCCCTGCTTATTGCACATGGATCGGCACGAATAGGGGTTACTTCCAGCATCAGTGGCAAATTCGGATTCTACGAGCGTTCAGCATATTCGGCATCCAAATTTGCCCTGCATGGATTCTTTGAAGCACTGCGCCTGGAGCATGAAAAAGATGGTATAAGTGTAAGCATTATCTGCCCGGGATCAATAAACACAGAAATTTCAAAACATGCCCTTAATAAGGAAGGTAAAGCTCACGGCAAAAGCGACCAACGGCTGGCCAGTGGCATGCCGGCAGATGTGTGTGCACGCAAAATGAAAAGGGCTGTGGAGCAGCGAAAGAAAGAAACCTTAATAGGCGGCAGGGAACTTCTGATGGTTCATCTGAAAAAATACCTGCCGGGAATTTTTTACAAAACAGCAAAAAAATTTAAACCTAGTTAGTTATGGGGAATATAATTTCAGGAATCCAGCAAATCGGTGTTGGTGTAGAGAATTTTAGAGAAGCCTGGAACTGGTATATCCGGCATTTTTATATGAATATCAGGATATTTGAAGAGGAAGCTGTGGCTGAGCTTATGTTGCCCCACACTCAAGGCAAAACACGTAAGCGAATAGCCTGCCTCGCTATTAATATGGAAGGTGGAGGGGGATTTGAAGTATGGCAGCATACAGGAAAAAAACCTGAGCCACTTCAGGAACCACTAAAAGCCGGTGAGCTCGGAATCAATTTTGGTAAGATGAAATGCCGTGACATTAAAAAAGCCTACGAAGAGTTGAGAAGCAAAGGTGTGGAGATGCTGGCTGAGATTACTGAAAACCCCGCGGGGGAAAAGCACTTCTATGTTAAGGATCCCTATCAGAATGTTTTTGAATTCGTGGAAAGTCCTGCTGCTTTTTCTCACAAAAACCCTTCCGGGGGAACATTTGGTGGAGTAATTGGCGTGAAAAATATGGAGGAATCGCTGAAGGTTTATCAGCACATCCTTGAATATGATGAGGTGGTCTTTGATAAAACCGGCCGTTTTGATGACATGCAGGCATTGCCCGGTGGCAAAGAAGAGTTCCGAAGAGTATTGCTGCGCCATAGTCGCGCGAAAAGCGGAGCCTTTAGTCCTCTGTTGGGGCCAACCGAAATTGAACTGCTGGAAGTGAAAAGCCGCCAGGCCTCGGGCGTCTTCGAAGGACGGATCTGGGGCGATCCGGGGTTTATTCATCTGTGTTTTGATATACAGGATATGGGTAAAATGCGGCAACGATGTGAAAATGCCGGCTACCCTTTCACTGTGGACAGCCAGAAGGATAATCCGACTTTCGATATGGGGGAAGCTGCAGGTAGTTTTTCCTATATCCAGGCTCCTGAGGGTACACTGATAGAGTTTGTGGAAACACATAAGGTGCCGGTGCTGAAAAAGCTGAACTGGTATATAGATCTTACTAAACGCGAACCGGAGAAACCTTTACCCCGTTGGATGCTAAAGGCTATGGGGATGAACAAGGTGGATAAGGTGTAGCCCCTTTCCGTATTTGTGTTTCCGGTTTTTTTCTTTCAGAAACGGTTTGATGATAGCATAAGGATCGTGCATTCATGAAGCACTTCAATGCCATTATCCAGCGCCATTCTTATCAGCTTATCATTTTCCGACCCGGGATTAAAAATGATCCGCTTAGGTTTGCAGCCCATAATATAATCCAGCCATTGTTCCTGTCGCTCTGCTCTGATAAAGATAACCACAGAATGTACTTCGCAAACATTTTCAGTAGAGGTGATAATCGTCTGCTTGCCTACCATTCCTTCTTTTATCCCTACTGGTATAACTTCATGACCCTTCTCCATCAACTTCGTACAAACGCGATATGCCCGCTTCAGTGGATTGGGACTTGCACCCAGCACAATTGTTTTCTTTCCTTTTTTCATTTTCAGATGTGTCCCTGGTTTACCATGAGAATTGTACAGGCTTCCAGCGTTTCTATTCCATTCTTTCTGGCAAGCTCCTCCAGCTCATGATTCTCTGCTCCGGGGTTGAAAATAATCCGTTTTGGCTTCAGGTTTAGTATGTCATCATAATAATCCTTTTGATTTATTGCTCCTAAGTATAAGGTTATGATATCAACCCCGTTGAGGTTTCCGGGTACTTGTTTGTACACTGGCACGCCTGCAATTAGTCCTTCACGGTTACCCACCGCAGTTACATTATGATTGTGTCCCACC
>JBEPXQ010000038.1:0-9905 GCA_041641835.1 Bacteroidales bacterium | reverse complement strand
AATGAGTAAGGCAATTCCGTCACCAAGATTATGCAGGGCATCTGAAAGCAGAGCCAGGCTATTGGACAAAAAACCACCAATAAACTGAACCACCGTGATGGTCAGGTTCAACCAAACGGATGCCAGTAATTTCTTGCCTTCAGGATTATGACTGCTTTGCTGATGCATAGGAAGCTTAACAAACCTTCATTTTAAAAAGTTTATTCTAATATTTTACGATATACCCTGCCTTGCTTTCCTCGCGAGGTGTTTCGCTCAGAAAACCATGAAGATAAAAGCTCAGGACAATGCGGTGTGGAGATACTGTTTTCTGATTGAGGTTAAAATATTCATAGTGCAGCGAAAGGGCGAAAACTTCTGAGGTTCTCCAGAACAAGCCGGCCCTTGGGCTGATGCCGAATTTATCGTCCGGCCTTGCTTCAACCCCGCGATACCGGCCCCAGGTATAATAGCCCTTTACACCGGCAAATACTGAGAATCGCTTGTTGTGGTTGTGGATCAGGTCGAAAAGCTTGTCAATAGTCAGTGGTAAAACATACCTGCGCTCCCAGTACTGGTGAATTAGATCATCAGTTTGCTTTTCATGCACACGTTTTGCAAAATATCTCATAGAAAAACCCAGTGTAACATTCGTGTTGCTTTTCACCTCATGCAGGCCAATGTGGGTGCCGAATATGGCATCATCATCATTGGCACTTATATCATACCTGAAAACAAAATAGTCGAAATATGGCTTCATGTTGGAACTGCCGCCACGCGCTTTCAGCAGATCGTAGAGGCTGTCATTTCCACTGCTTTTGGCCAGAACCATGGTTGAAAGATTACCTTTTATCAGATGGTTGGGGTTAGCCTTATAATTCAGCAAAGTATCCGCTGTGGCTAAGTTGCCTGCAGCAACGGCAAGGCTCAGGGCGTTGTTATTCTTTTTGGTTGTATCCGCCGGTTGGGCACCTTGCTGAAGCAGCAAGCCTGCCAGCTTATGATATCCATACCTGGATGCCAGCATCAGCGCGGTAAAACCTTCGGTATCTTTTACTGTAACATCAGCACCTTTTCGTACAAGCAATTCGGCTATATCAGGATATCCAGCTGCTATAGCCGTCATCAGTGGAGTAACATTATATCTGGCTGTGGCATTTATGTTAGCATTATAGTAGAGCAGCATATCCGCCAGGTAATAATTCCCGTACATAGCTGCATAATGCAGGGCCGTGCGGCTTAAAATCCCTGTTTGAGTAACATCGGCACCATACCTGATCAGCTCTTCGGCAACCTTCAGATGCCCCAGAGTTGTAGCGCGGATAAGCGCTCCTTCCTCATTTCGTGGTTTCAGGTTTACTTCAGCACCACTTTTTAATAATATTTTCACCACGTCAAGATGACCTTGCTGGGATGCATACATAAGCGGTGTTTCGCGGCTGTATTCGTTCCTGGCATTCACATCAGCACCGGTATTCAATAGTTGCAACACTGTGTCTGTCTTACCTTCATAGGCCGCATCCATCAGTGCAAAATTCAGAGAATCCCTGTTCTCTTCCTGTGCAAATAGCTGAACAGAGAATAGAATAATTATCAGAAAAGATAAAAATACCCGCATGGCAAAAATTTTTATATAAGTAGGAATAATAAGCGTTTTTGCAACATACATCATGCCATAGCAGCATAAATGACATACTTATTTGTGATTTTCTTTTACTGATAATCTGTAAATTTGCAAAAAATCAGTGCATGTTTGAAATTGATGAAAATACGAAATATTCCTTACGACTACTTGGACGTGGAAGCCTTATCCTGGTTAGCCTGGCGCTGATCCTTGCCATAATCGGCTATGTTCTGCGTGATTCCGCTACGGAAAAGGCAGAGCATAATGATAAGAATGTTTTTGTTGCTTCCAGGCTGGAAATGAGCCAGGAGTACAGGTCGGGCAATCTTTTTGGTAAGCAGATTACTATAAATGGTAAAGTGGATAGTTTAAGTAAGAAGGATGAAGTAACCGAGCTTTATTTTTTTCAGACTGCCAGCCGGAATATGATCTGCTGCCGGATAAAAAATATACCACAGAAATACAAAGTAGCCGACTCCGAAATTAAAATCAGGGGAACATTACGAGAATCAGATGGTAAAATAATGCTGATGGATAAATGTGTAATACCTGAATGAACTTTTTAAAAACCCCGGCTGTTTTTTATATCCATGAATACTACAGTTCTACATATAAAGATAATTCTCATTTCTGTATTGATGTTTAGCACAGCCAGTGCACAGATACTGAGTGATTTTTCTGCCCAACAAGCCGGAAGCAACGTAAAGCTTCAATGGACATTCACCAGCGGAGAAACCTGCAGCGGTACCTGGATTGAGTACGGAACTGATAGTTTAACAATGACAACTATCGGGGAAATCGGTGGTATATGCGGCGCTTCTGATGCTCCTGTAACATATTCTTTCACCCATAAAGAGCCTGCACCCGGCAGGAAAAACTTTTACCGGCTGATTCTTGGGGAAAGAGGTCACTCTGACATTATTTTCTTGTATGTGGATGATGTGGGAAGCGGATTTGCCATACAGGGGCAGCCTCTTGTTGAAAGCTCAGTAATTGTATTTTCTGATGACTATAAAACCGGGGGGACAATTCAGGTGTATAACGTCTATGGCAAGCTGGAATACAGCAATACTGTCAGTGGGCGTTCGTTTGTGTTACACCGGAAATTGTTCGATAATGGTATGCATGTTATTGTGGTGCGATACAACAATGGGAAAACGTTTAGGAGCAAATTAATAGTGATTTAAAAAGTATGAAAATTTCGCATAAAGCATCAGGATTTTTAGCCATCTTCAGCGTATTTGCAGGCTGGGGCCTTGTTATGGGTGGAGGCGCTGCAGGTAATCATATTTTACTCTATGGCGGAGGTACGCTGCTGGGGATAGGTGTAATTTACCTGCTGTTTCGTTTGTATAAAATGGCAAAGAAACGTGAACGCCAGGAGCAGGGGGAGTAACTACTTTTTACCAGGTATTTCCCAGTGCCCTTCAGAAAAGTGCCAGAAATTCAGCGTCAGTTCGGTAATGGTACCAGGAGGCACTATTGAATCAGCTTTGTTTTTCAGGCGTAGGAAACTCTTTTTTGACCGGGCATTTTTATCCTCTAAAAGTAAAATATAGCCCGGAGTAAAATGAAGTGAAAACCAGTTGGACTCGATAACAAACGGTTTGTTCTTATACCTTTGAAGAATTTCAGGTATTTTTTTCCTTACATCATCTTCCATACCTGCAAGAAAAAAGCTTTTTTCCGCACCTGCCTGTAAATATCTGCCCGAATCATTTGCCCCGGAATTTTCAGCTTCTTCCTTAACGGTGAGTTCAGCTGTATCATGATCACGGATAAGCTCGTCTGCATCATCATATGCAGCAATTTTCACAGCAATTATTTTATCCTGCCTGAAATGACGGATGATGTTCTCCAGCAGCGAGGTTTTTCCAACCTTGCGGTGATTAGCCCCAATGCATAAAACATTTGGATAATATGCTTTATTCTGCTGAGGCATTTTCTTGTTCTTCCTCTTTTATTTTTCGCTCCAGGTACTTCCTGAGTTGGTGTGCGTTGATCCGCTTTGCCAGGATTTTCTTGTTTTCATCCAGCAGGTAAATTGTGGGTGTGGATATCAGATCGTAAATTTTGTGAAAGCTGGTCCAGCGGCGGCCATCATAAACATTGATCCAGTCAAGCTGGTGCTTGTTAATGTATTTTTTCCATTCAGCCGGCTTTTTTCTGTCAATGCAAACAGCATAAACCATAAGCCCGTCATCTTTCATATCATCATAAAGCTTTTTTAGCTTGGGCGTTTCCCTCTGGCAGTGACCGCAATCAGGTTCCCAGAAATAAACAACCAGGTATTCGGATTCTATACTATGCATGGCTACATGATTCCCGGCAGTATCCACCAGCAGCATGTTGGGAGCTTCAACTCCTATGAGAAGATTTCGCAGAATATCAGCTCTTTCTCTCAGGTTCTTCAATACTTTTTTACTTAACCAGGGTGTTTTTTCTTCGCCATAATAAGTATCCACCATATGAACAAACACCTTATCCATTCCCATGATCTCTGAGCGTTCCGAATTATAGGTAATATACCATTTCAGGTATTTTTCAACCTCCTTATTACCCTTGGCCATTGCCAGCAGCCTGTCTGCCGCTTTCACAACCGTGTCGGCATCTTGCACAATCACGTTATTGATAAAATTACTCACCCGTTGGTGGAGCACAGGCGTGTGCAGCAATTTTTCATCCGTGAGATCAAGATAGTCGAAATAATGCTCCACAAAATAGTTATACTGCCATACCTTTTTTTCCTCCTTGCTAAGTCCTTCCGGTGCATCGGGAACTTCCGGATCGCGCGATGCCTGGTAAACCTGGGCCATAAATGATTCTGGGTGATCAGAAATGAAACTTTCCTTGTAATCTGTGATCAGTTTATTGAGGCTGTCAATTTCATCACGAAATTTTTTCTCCTGAATGGAATCAACTTCATCAAGCTGCTTAATTTTTCCCTGAATCTCAATTATACGGTCGTTTTTGGGTGCGGAAAACTGCAGGAAGTCAAAGAAAAATTTGTTTTCTTCTGAACCACTCACCTCCATAGCACCGACCATATCAGCTGCCTTTGTTTTCATGCTAAACTTCTGATCATCTGAAACCAGAAACTCGAAATAGCTCTTTTTGTCCTGCGGAACAGCGAGATATATGCCATGTGGCAACTCTTCTTCGCCTTCAAAAATAAAAACTCCGTTTCCCTGGTTTTCCACTGTATCCTTCATATACTGGTTTTCACCCATATAATTTACCAGATACATAATAGAATCTGTGGAGTTTTCCACTTGTACCTTAATCTTATATCCTTGTGAGAAAGAAATATTTATAGCAAAAGCAAATACTAATGTGATCAATAATTTGATATTCTTCATAACGATACTGGTTATTAGCGCAATTTCTGCGAAATTAAATAAATTGTGGCAACAAGCATGCCCTGTTTGGAGGCGAATATAGCTTAGTTGGTTTAAAGCAGCCAAAATCTGCAACAGGCATTTAACATTTTTTAAGCTTCATTTGTTGCATCAGATTTCTTCGCCGGGCATGGTGTTATCTTCAATCTTGCCTGCATACAGCAGCTTATGAATGGCTGCGTGTACATTCACCAGCCTGTGTCCCCAACGCGCCTCAAACAGCCGGTGACATTCATGCACGGCATTTTGCCGGGCAATGCTGGTGTTTTGCTGATAAAGTACTAAAAAATCTTTCAGATCCTGGTAGATGTCGGTGAGTCCTTCAGCTATGCTTGCCTTTGCGGGCTTATCACCCATAATTATATCATGGCTCACCAGGTTGTAATTATCATCATCGCCCAGCTTTTCCTTATACTGGCTGTAAATATTATCCCAGTTTTCTTCAGTTATATAATGTTCTGGCACTGTATCCTCCACGGGCGATACAGCAGGGAACAAAGATCCTTTGATGTAAAGCAGCGGGAGTACCTTTTGCAGGTAGCCCAAAATGTCCGATTTATCATACTTCTCCAGCCCCTCAGTGAATATGCAAAAATCGTTTGCCACAGTTATCAGTTCAATAACGTGTTGGCCTGTTACCTTATCTTCTGTTGTTGCCATGTCTTTTTTTTTGCAAAGATAAGTATCAATGGTCAATATATGATCATTTGATTATGAATCGTATCTTTGCGGCAAAACAGAGGAAGCAGGACGTGGGCAATATTTTACTGGCAGAACATATCAGCAAGGCATATGGGGATAAGTCCCTTTTCGAAGACATTACACTGGGAATTGATGAAGGGCAAAAGCTTGCATTGGTGGCTGCCAACGGCACCGGGAAAACCAGTTTTTTAGACATTATTGCCGGCGCCATTACTCCCGACACAGGAACCATTTCATTGCGCGAAGGAACTAAAGTAGGGTACCTGTCGCAAAATCCGGAGTTGAATGAGGTTAATACCATTTTTGAAGAGCTTTTTCATTCGGATAATCCTTTTATGAATGCCATCAGGAATTATGAACTTAGCCTGAAAAAATTCCAGGAGCAGGAAAATAAAGATAGCAGGCAGTTTATGGAAGATGCCATGAACCGTATGGATGCTCTTCAGGCATGGGATTATGAGGTTAAGGTGAAAGAAATTCTCTCGCGTTTGAAGCTGGGAGATATCCATCAGCCGGTTACCACTTTATCCGGAGGTCAGAAAAAGAAGGTGGCCCTGGCAAGGGTTCTTATGGAACAGGTGGATATCATGATCCTGGATGAGCCAACCAATCATCTTGATATTGAAATGATAGAATGGCTGGAGGCTTTTCTTTCCCGGCAAAAGCTAGCCATATTGCTGGTAACGCATGACCGTTATTTCCTGGATGAGATTTGCGATGAGATAGTGGAAATGGATAATGGTCAGTTATATAAATATAGAGGAAATTACAGCTATTTTCTTGAAAAGCGCGAGGAACGCCACCAACAGTTTGTGCGGGAAGTTGATAAAGCAAAAAATTTATATCGTAAAGAACTGGAATGGATGCGCCGCATGCCAAAAGCTCGGGGAACCAAAGCCCAGGCAAGAGTGGAGGCGTTTTATTCGCTGGAGGAAAAGGCCAGGCAAAGGTTGGATGACTCAGAATCGCAACTGTTCGTAAAATCCGAACGGTTGGGAAAAAAGATCATGGAAATCAATGATATCTATAAAAGCTTTGATGACCTGAAGATCGTGGAAGGATTCAGCTATACGTTCAAGAAAGGAGAGAAGGTAGGTGTGGTTGGGCCAAATGGCGTGGGAAAGTCCACTCTTTTTAACATGCTCGTGGATTGGGAAAAGCCGGATATGGGAAATATTGTCCGCGGGCAAACCACCAGGATCAGTTATTTCTCGCAGGAAGGGATGAAGCCGGAGGAAGGACGAAGGGTTATTGATATTGTAAAGGATGTGGCAGAAGAGATTGAGCTACACAACGGCAGCATGTCGGCCTCAAGGTTTTTATCTTATTTCAACTTCGACAGTACAACGCAGTACAATTATTTTGAAAACCTGAGTGGGGGTGAAAAGCGAAGGCTTTACCTGCTTATGAAACTTATGGAGAACCCCAACTTCCTGATCCTTGATGAGCCCACCAATGATCTGGATATACCTACTTTGGCGATTCTGGAAGATTTCCTGAGGGTTTTTAAAGGTTGCGTTCTTATTTCATCTCATGATCGTGCATTCCTGGATAACCTGGTGGATCATGTATTCGTGTTTGAAGGTGAAGGTAAGGTGAAGGATTTTCCCGGGAATTACACCCAGTATCGCTTGAAGAAAAGGCAGGAAGAGAAACGCAGGCAGCTCCAAAAGCCCAAACCAGCTAAAAAACGGGAGCCAGGTAAGCGCGATCCGGGAAAAGCAACCTACAAGCAAAAGCAACGTCATGCTTTTTTGGAAAAGGAGATACAGAAGCTGGAAGATGAAAAGCAACAGCTGACCCAAAAGCTTAACAGCGGAGAGCTTAAACCTGATGAGTTGCAGCAGGCATCCGAAGAAATCGGTAAATTAATGGACCGGATTGATGAATATACCATGGAGTGGATGGAGCTGGAAGAGATTATAAATAAGTAAAAAAGCCTGCTGTTTCAGCAGGCTTTTGGTAATTCTTCAGATTCTTTACTGGATTTATTCTTTCATTATTTTGCTTCTTAGAATCTTATCTTTCATCCTTATTTCAATGAAATATGTTCCTGATGCAAATCCGCTGAGGTTTATAATCTGCCGGGTGATATTGGGTTCAGGCTTGATACTCCGGATCAGTCTTCCGTTTACATCGTATAATGATACCTGTTCAGGCAGTTGATGTTCCGCTTCTATAAAAAGGTGCTCTGAAGCCGGAACGGGATAAACCGTAATGCCATGATCAGCGAGTTCATTGATGCTCACCTGAGAAATCTGCACGAGCATGGAGTCTGATTCCTGACATCCAAAATTTGTGGTTATCGTTAATTTAGGATAATAGTCGCCTGTGGCAGTATAGATGTGTGTTGGATTCTGAAGTGTAGAGGTAGTGCCGTCACCAAATTCATACAGATGATCAGTAATCGTTTGTAATGTGTCATTTACAGTACTTACGTTTCCATAATAGATCGTAGTTCCCGGTGATGCAGAGGCGGGCGCTGCAACTATTTTTGCACTTGGTTTCTCACCGATAATAACCTCCAGGTCCAGCTCAACTTCACAACCACTGGAAGGATCACTGATTACAAGCTTTGGATGGTAAGTACCAGGATTCTGATATACGTAAAAAGCATGATCCTGGGTTGAATAGAGTACCGGGCTAAACATCCACCTTATATCATAATTTCCGGAATTGATATCAAAGTTCACTTTAGCCGGAGCACAGCTCTTTGCTGGTGAAATTGAATATGACGGCATTTGAAATCCGGGATAAAGATAGATAAACTTCATGGTCATATCCTGGCATGTTCCATTATCAGTTTTCAAGGTGATGCTATGGGTGCCGGCTGTTGAAAATGTGGTATCAAGAAAAGCTGAAGTATTATTTATTATCTTTTGGTCTATACTCCACTGATATGTGAGGTTCGACTGCTGTGGCCCGGTATATTCAAAATGCAGGGGTACATCTACGCAGGAACTGTCGCCGGGAATGGAAAAAGTGGAAATAGCTCTGGGTAGTACAGTAAATGTAATGCTATCTTTATCATAAGGATCATTGTTGTTAACAACATAAATGGTGGTATCATAAGAATAATTTTTTGACGGGAAGGTATAGCTGATGTTACTCAGGCCTGTTTTGCTGCCGGTCCATTCATAAACAGAATCAGGATTAATACTTCCATATACGATTTCTATTTCATCCAATCCCCAGGTATCAAAACCTGTACTACTTGTAACTATTTGAGCCCATCTGAATTTAGTGGCACTCGTGAGAGCTGATTGTGGAACCTGGCATTCATATTTATTCCAGAAATATAATTCGCTGCCTTGCTGGTGTCCTGAAATGCTATGTGGTGTCCAGTATCCACCTGAACCGGGAGTGCTGGTAGTAAAGGGTGGATTTGCATTAAGGTTGCCAACTGGCTCTGTATTAGGCCCAGGGAAATCGGCCCAGCTTAAACCTCCGTCTGTCGAATATTGTAAATGAACGCCTTCATCCGGGGCGTCAGGGTCTTCGCATAGCCCTTGACCTTGTACCCGGCCATATCTCATCCAAAAGCCTACTGTGGCTGGACCTGAAGATAAATCCAGGGTAGGTGTTTCAATTGCTCTTGAAGTGGATTGTGTTGCACCTACCCATAAATGCCAGCTATTTTTACCAGGGCCACAGGGATTATTGAAAGCAGGAGCTGCACCGGTGGTACTCCATCCTGGACCTGCCATATGATTATCAAAAGTAGTTGAATCAATGTGCTGACTTCCTGATGAGGTAGCGGACAATACTACACTGCTGTTACCGCAAATGGTTTGCTGGACAGAGTCAATTTGAACTTGGGCAAAGGCTGTCACAGAAAAAAAGGCAAGAAGAAAAAGAATAGATAGATGTTTCATGACTTTATGTTTTAGAACTGTAAAGATAAATAATAATAAGTGAATATAATTGACAGCTTTATAAAAAAATAGTAAAAAAAATATAAAAAGGCTGCCGGGAACAATAGCAGCCTTTTTTTACAGAAGAGAATTTGGATTGGAATACCTGTATAGGATCAGGTATCCTTAATAAACTTTGTTTCTATTATGACACACTCATTCGATTTTGGTTGGCTGAATTTGCCAAAGCTTTTATCTTTTTATGAATTTCATTCTTACCGGCTTGTTTTTTATTTTCATCTCCAGCAAGTAACTTCCTGAAGACAAGTTGCTGACATTGATTTTATG
>JBEPXQ010000037.1:0-9957 GCA_041641835.1 Bacteroidales bacterium | reverse complement strand
CTTGAAATTCAAAACCATGTTCAAACATTTCTTGAGGATGATGGGTCAATAAAT
Source organism: Bacteroidales bacterium (assembly GCA_041641835.1). Taxonomy (GTDB): domain Bacteria; phylum Bacteroidota; class Bacteroidia; order Bacteroidales; family PWNQ01; genus PWNQ01. The sequence continues at coordinate 9,903 of JBEPXQ010000037.1, read as the reverse complement.
AAGATATTTCTCCAGCCTTTTGAGGATATTTATTTGTATTCTGAATTATCATACGATGTGAATGATCTGGGTAATATCGACACCGTAATGATCTTTCTTGCAATCGGATTGCTGATTATCTTAATAGCTTCTATCAACTTTATCAATCTCTCAACTGCCCAGTTTTCCCGCAGGGCACCAGAAGTAGGGATAAAGAAAGTAGCCGGAGCCGACCGTACTTCACTCCTGATTCAGTACACTGGCGAATCGCTGCTTATGGCTTTAATAGCCGGAGTGCTTTCCATAGGGATAGTTGAGCTGGTGCTTCCCTTGTTTAATAGTTATATAGGTGAAGAATTCAGGGTTTATATGATGTTCACGCATCCTGTTCCTTTGATATTTTCAGCTACAGTCCTTCTTACGGGTGTGCTGGCCGGTCTTTATCCTGCCTTTATCCTTTCATCCCTTAAACCTGTTAAGGTCTTAAGGTCAAAGCAAAGCAAACCTGTGAAGCAGGGCTTGCGGAAAGCATTGGTGGTGGTTCAGTTTTTCTTTTCCTCGGCACTCATAACTTGTTCAGTTATTGTCCTTAACCAGCTGGTATTTATTAATTCTTCAGATTATGGATATGATATAGACCAGGTTATAATGATACCACTGCACGGGGAAACCAAAAATGAATTTGAAAGCCTGAAGAAGGAACTCAATAATCTGCCGGGGGTAGAATCAGTAACAGTAGCACAGGAAAATCCCACTGATACGCGCTCGGCGGTAGTGGGTTTTAAATGGCTGAAAGATGATAATAAGGTGGAGCAGGTAATCTATACCATGAAAAGCCACTATGGCATAGTGGAAACAATGGGGATGAAGCTTGTTGCAGGAGAGGATTTTTCAAAAAAGGCCGGACACCGTTCAGGCCGGCATTTTATACTCAATGAAACGGCTGCAGAATCATTTCCTGGTGAAAGTCCACTGGGGCAGATGATTGTGCTTAGTGAAGACACGGGAGAGGTAGTAGGTATAGTGAAGGATTTTCATCACCAGTCCTTCAGGGAATCACCAGGGCCGCTTGTAATTTCTATTGCAGCAGATGATCATGACTACCTGTTGCTAAGAGCTGAATCAGCAACGGCAATGTATGAAGGTGTGATGAAACGGATTTCGGAAGAATGGCCGCAGCTGCAACCGGAGCGGCCACTGGAGATAAAGCCGCTGATAACAGAAAACCTGAAACTCTATGAAAAGGACATCCGGATGATGGCTGTTTTTATGCATTTCACCTTTTTGGCTATTCTCATAGCTATTATAGGCTTGCTTGGACTGGCCACATATATGACCAACTACCGCTTTAAGGAAATTGCCATCAGGAAAGTGCTGGGAGCATCAGGCTCCGGACTGCTAATAATGCTCATCAGGGAATATTTTTGGCTTATACTGCTGGCTAATGTCCTTGCCGCTCCCCTGGCCTGGTATGCCATGTCGGTATGGCTTGAAAATTTCCATTATGCCGGGGGTATCAATGTCTATCCTTTTATAATAAGCCTGGTAATTACAATGATATTGGGGCTTTCGGCAGTGCTTGTCAGAACCCGGAAAGCCGTCAGGAAATCGCCTGTGGATGCAATAAAATATGAATAAATTATGATCAGGAATTATATTAAAATTGCTATAAGAAGCCTGTTTAAAAATAAGGTTTACGCTTTGATAAGCATGCTCGGACTTGTGGTTGGAATAGCTGCCCTGATGCTGATTTACCTGTTTATTAATCATGAACTGAGTTATGATTCAGGCTTCAGAAAACCTGAAAACATATATCGTGTGACAGAGAAAGCTGATCTTAACGGGCAGATAGATCACTTTGCTCCAACTACTATAAAAATAACAGGCCATCTGCTGCAAAATTATCCTGAGGTTGAGGCAGCTACACATGCGATAATCACCTCCATAAAAACTGTAAGCGACAGCAATACCATGGTTAATTATGAAGGGTTCTTTTTTGCAGATTCTTCCTTTTTCCAGGTGCTGGATTTTGAATTATTGTTTGGTGATCCTGAAACAGCACTCAGGGATCCTAATAAGCTGGTTATTTCTGAAAAAATATATCATACGTTTTTTGATAAAAATGAAGACCCAATAGGGGAAATACTTAAGGTTGACGGCAAAAATTTTGCGGTGAGTGGCGTGGTGAAAAAACCTTTGTTCCCCACTCATTTTAATTTCGATGCACTTATTTCACAGGCAAGTATGCCAAAGCAGAGGCTCGAGGCCCTGAAACGGGACTGGCTTCACATATGTTGTCATTCATATATCCGAACTTCCGGTGAAACCGATATAGATGCATTCAACGAAAAGCTGAATGACTGGGCCAGGGAGGAAATAGATCCGTGGATTAAGCAACATGAGGTTGATGGAGAGGCAAGATTTTATCTTCAAAACATCAGGGATATTCATTTTGACCTGGACAAAATGTATGATCATGCTTCCAATTCCAACAAAAAATATATTTACATCTTCGGCTTTGTGGCTGTATTTCTGCTGCTGATCGCCGCTATCAATTACATCAACCTGGCAACCGTACGCTCAGTCCGACGATCGCGAGAGGTTGGTGTGCGAAAGGTTAGTGGTGCCAGTCGTTTTCAGCTGTTCAGGCAGTTTATTACAGAAGCTTTACTGGTAACCTTAATGGCTGCCCTGCTGGCTCTGATCCTCGCTGAACTGGCACTGCCTGTATTTAATAATGTCACAGATCTCGACCTTTCACACGCAGCAGTAATTCAATCATCACAGGGATGGCAGTTTATCGTGATGCTATTAGCTGTATGGTTGTTAACCGCGTTTGTTAGTGGTATCTACCCGGCGGTGATCATGTCAGGGTATGACCCGGTTCAGGCGCTTAAAAGCGGACTTTCCGGCAAGGGAGTAACCAGCAAAGGCTTGAGTGCTGCCACATTAAGAAAGGTGCTGGTTACTCTGCAGCTGATAATTTCCACGGGTATGATCTTTGCCACACTGGTAATTTTTGCCCAGCTGAAGTATATGGAAAATAAGGAGCTTGGCTTTGAAAATGAAAACCTGCTTATTGTAAATGAAACCAGAACAGCTTCCACGGCTGGCAACTGGGATGTGCTTAGGCAGAGGTTGCTACAGCTTCCTGAGGTTGAAGAGGTGGCTGTGGCATCTTCATTCCCGGGTTTCAGGCATGGGCGCCTGCTGTTTTATATAGATGATAACGGCAATAAAATGCAGAAAACTATGGCGCTGAATATGGTGGATGAAAAGTACCTGGATCTTATGGGTGTGGAAGTTACCCGGGGGAGGTTTTTCTCAGATGAATATGCTACTGATCAAAAGGAGAGTGTGGTAATCAATGAAGCTGCTGTGGATTTTCTCGGACTTGAGAAGCCTGTGGGTACTGATATATTTTGCGGAATGGGCGTGGATGGAGAAATTATCGGCGTAATTTCCGATTACAACTTTGAGTCGCTGCACACGAAAGTGGAACCTCTTGCCTTTCTTTTTCTCCCGCAGTATATCTATCGTGTTGGCATAAGGCTTAACTCAGCCACACCTGAAGCATTAAGCAGGGTTAGCGATATCTGGAATGAGTTGAATCCTGATACGCCATTCATACATACATATCTGGAGCAACAGCTGAACAAGCAATATGGAAAAGAGCGAAAAATGCTACTGATTTTTATGTACTTCTCCGGGCTTATTTTACTGATTGCCTGCCTGGGATTATTTGCAGTGGCGGCATACACAGCCCAGCAAAAATCAAAAGAAAACGGCATCAGGAAAATACTTGGAGCTTCTGTTAAACAGATTGCAATGCTTCAAGTTAAAGAAATTATGATACTTGGAGTAATATCAGGTTTTATTGCCACACCACTGGCATATTTTTTCACAAGCAGGTGGCTGGAGGATTTTGCATACGCTGTGAATATTTCATGGGTATATTTCGCGGTAAGTATATTGGCAGCAGTGCTGGTGTCTATAGTTACGGTGTTTTACATCGTAAGGCGCTCAGCACTGGCCAGCCCCCTAAATGCAATTAAATACGAATAATAGAAAGCTATGATAAAAAATTATTTTCTTACAGCTATACGGTCCTTGTTAAAGCACAGAGGTTTTTCCATGCTGAATATCCTGGGATTGGCCATCAGCCTGGCTGTGGCGTTTCTTATCGGGTTCTGGATTATTGATGAAAGTTCCATCGGAAAAATTCATGAAGATGCTGACCGTATTTTCCGAATTGAACGCAAGGGAGAATTCCAGGGGAATATGTATCATGTGCCGATAACCTCTCCTCCCTACGGGGAAGCAATGATGAATGATTATCCGCAGGTTGTTGATGCAACCATGATCGACTTGTGGATCAACAATGTAAAAGCTGCTGGAGAAGATAGCTACAGCCGTACGGAAATATTGCTGGCTGACAGCAATTTCTTTAATTTTTTCAGCTTTAAGCTGTTGCAGGGTAACCCGGGTACAGTTTTAAATGCACCCGGAAAAGTTGTGCTTAGCAGAAGCAAAGCAGAAGAAATGTTTGGCGAATGGGAAAAAGCCATGAACCAGGAGGTGTTGATCGATTATTCTGGCGAAGAACACCGCTGTATGGTGGCAGGGGTAATGGAGGATATTCCTCACAATGCGCGAATGGATTTTGAGCTTGTGGTTCAAATGTACACCCTGGTTTCACCCATACAAAGCCAGAATGTAAGATGGGTAAGTAATTCATATTTCTCCTACATCAAACTTGCCGAAGGTGCAAGCATTGAAAATCTGCAATCGCAGATGAAGGGTTTTGTGGATAAGTACCTTTATGAGCCATATACGCAAGTGCTTGGCCAGCAGATAAAGCCCAGTGAATATATGAACATTCACTTGCGAAATATCAACGATATTTATTTAAAAGGAGGTCTCGACTGGGAAGACTTCCCCACCGGCGACAGGCAGCAGGTATTGCTGTTCGCATTGATCGCCATCATGATTATAATAATTGCTGGCTTCAACTATACCAATTTGTCAATTGCGCTTGCCACTAAACGATCGCGTGAAATTGGAATCAGGAAGTCCGCCGGTGCCACAAGGGGAGAGATACGCAGACAGTTTTACGGTGAAGCCCTGCTTATTACTCTTATCAGTTTGCTGCTTTCATTCTTGTTTGTGGAGCTGCTTTTGCCCTGGTTTAATGATATCACGGGCAAGGAGTTTAGTATTGGGATGCTTGCTGATTTCAGGTTTATATTACTTGTGCTTATTGTAGTTGCTGTAACTTCACTGGGAGCAGGTTTCTACCCGGCACTTTATCTTTCCTCTTTTGATCCGGTTAAGGTGTTGAAACCCGGCATGTTCAAAGCCAGAAACAAAACAGTTCTTCAAAACAGCCTGATAGTTTTTCAGTTTGTGATATCATCATTACTTATCATAGTAGCCGGGCACATGATCCTGCAATTTCAGTATATCAAAAATAAGGAACTTGGATTCAGGGATCAAAACGTACTGATAATAGATGCTGAAAACACACGAGTGCAGGAAAATTTCAACAACATTGAAACTATGCTGCGGCAACTTCCCTTTACAGAAGAGGTGTCATTCTGCTCACAGGCACCATCCAGTGGTTATTATAGCGATATGGTGTTTGAAAATGAAATGACGGATCGTCCGATCCAGTCATTCCTGATCTATACCGACTCCAATTATGTGGATCTTTTTGATCTTGAATTGCTCGCCGGGCGGAACTTTTCCAGGGCTGCCTTCAGCGACAGTACCCGTAGTGAATATATCATAAATGAAAATACCATGCGGCGTCTGGGCATCAAAAGCCCGGAGGAAGCTATAGGAGTTGATTACAGGTATCCTTTTGATTCAGTGTCAGACTATTCAAAAATAGTAGGGGTGGTGAAGGATTTTCACTTCCGCCCGCTGCACTATGATATAGAAGGACTCACGCTAACCCACACCAATGCCGGATTTCAGAATATCACTGTGGCCTTTTCAGGTGAAGACAGGCAGGAGATAATCGGCAGGATTCAGGATCTTTGGCACAGCCAGTTTTCAGGAGCAGCTTTTAATTATTTTATGCTGGAAGATAGAATTGGCAGGTTGTATAATGATGAGCAGCGCACCTTCAGAACCCTGATGATATTTGCTGTGTTTGCCATTATGATTGCTGCTCTTGGCCTGATAGGCTTATCGGCTTTTATCACCCGGCAGAGAAAAAAGGAGATCGGCATCAGGAAAATACTGGGAGCCGAAACAGGATCAATACTGCGCCTGTTTGTGGTCAGGTTTCTGTGGCTGGTGCTTATAGCCAATATAATAGCAGCACCACTGGCCTGGTATTTCGTTGACAGCTGGTTTACCGAATTTGCCTATCATATCAATATTAAATGGTGGATGTTTCTGATCACCCTAATCATTACCGGACTAATAGCTGTGATTGCCACCATAGGGCAGGTGTTGCAGACAGCATACCTTAATCCTGTTGACTCGGTGAAATACGAATAGTAGCCTCATCATTCCTGCCCGTTCTGCCCGATGCGTCCCGTATTTCGGTCGCCCTGGCGAAAACGGTAGCGGATAGACAGGGAAAAGGTTCTGCTGAAATGTGTTGAATAATAGTTTTCTGTGGTTTCCTCCCTGCCCATATAGTTGGTATAACTACCTGATTGCAGCAGGTCGTCAAGCAGGTTGCCTGCAGTGAATGAAAGCTGAAGCTTTCGCTCAAAAAAGCTTTGTGTAATAGTTACAAATGAATTAATATGCCCGTAATCATAGCCTTCAAGATCAACTTCAGGGCTGATATATTGCATATAAATTAAGGCAGTGGTATTTTTAGCAAATTTGATGTTAGTGTTGAGCTTAGCATTAAATCCATAGTCTCTTTTTACCACGTTTTCCACCCGGGCAGCAGTATATTTAAGGTTGTCATTTATGCCCGAAGCATCCATGTAAGAATGGTATATGCTTGAGGAAAAACTAAATGAATACTTTCCTGATATTGAAAAGAAAGCAGAAAGATCAACACCCAACCGGCTTTTAAAAGCAATGTTATCAGGCATAGACATATAAATGATTTCAGTTACCGGATAAGAAAGATATGCAGTAGCATTATTGGTCATATTATAGAATAATTCAGCAGTGGCATTCCAGAGCGGCTTGTTGAAAGTATATCCAAGGTAAGCATTTACATATTCGGATGACTCCAGATTGGGGTTACCGGCTGACCAGCTAACGGGGCTTCTCCTGCTAACAAAGCCGTCGAGGTTCATGTAATATGGTGTCCGTACCGAGCGCGACACAGTTAGCTTCAGGTCCTGAAGGCTATCAAGCTCGTAATAAATATTTACGGAAGGCTCGAAAGGAAAGTAATTGTTTTCAATCTTAATGAGAGTGTCTTTAAGTGCTTCAGTAAAATGTTCAACGTCTATATTAAATACTTCATACTGTTGCTTTATACCGGCGTCAAGCTTCCATTTACCAAGTTTGCTTCCAAACCTGAGCGACAAATTCTGACGGTGAGTATATCCGCTATGCGATTCGTTTAGCGGGAGGAGCACTGTGCCATTAAGTTCCTGTACACGCTTATCTTCCGCTATGTTTGCATAACCTGCCCAATACCTCACGTTCCACCTTGTATTTTTGCTGATAGGATGATTGTAATAAATACTGAAAAAAGTGTTGCTTTCTTTTTGTTTTTCGTAGGCATAATAATGATCTGTAGTATTTTCATGCTGGTTTTCCCTCACTATCCAGTTGTAATAAGTATTACTTTCATTAGTAATATTGAAGTCGGGGAAGCTGTGAGAAATATAAGCAGTGAGTTCTCTGAGCGTGGAATCAAAGCTTTTACGGTAATAAGCGCTAAACCTTGGCGAATAGCTTTCTGAAAAATTATCACTCTGAGTTTCATATTGCTGATAAATCTGGCCATCGTTCCGGGTTGTTTTTACAAAATCATTCGTTCCGGAGTATTGCCTTCGGCTTAGGCCACCCGATATCATCAGCTTGCTTTTTGGGCTGAAATTTATCTGCAACCCGGCATAATCCATCAGGTAGCTGTAGTTATATTTTGACATATTGTGCTTATTAATGGAATACACATCACCATCATACTCCTGCGAACCCTTACTCCTCGATTTGATCAGATAGACATGGTCGTAATACCAGATGTTGTTAAAGAATAGCACTTTGCCTTTTTTGTAATTCAGATTTAAATACCCGTTAGAAGTGGTTCTGTCGCCTTTGGCTGTAACACCACCTCTGATCCTTCCTGCACCGCTAATTCCGTCGCTGGTGGCATGTTTCAGCTTAATGTTGATAATTCCTCCAGTGCCATCACCACCGGTTCGCATGGCTGCATCTATCAATTCAATCTTATCCACGTTATCCACAGGTATCATAGCCAGGTCAGGATAAATATATTTAGCGGGCATATCATCTACCAGTACTTCCGGGCTGCCGCCCTTGTATCTGATGTTATTATCCTCATCAACAATTACACCCGGCAGGGTGCGCAGCAGGTCGTAAATATCTTTGGCTGCTGCCTTTTTCACTTCGCTCACGCGATAAACGTCACGGTCAAATTTGCTGATCACTTCATTTTGAGATGCGATACTTACCTCACCCAAAACCGCTGTATCCGGGGGCAGGTATATTATGCCGGCATCAAAATTTCCGTTCGCTGCTTCTATGGCTTTGGTTTTTGTTTTATAGCCGAGGCTTCGTGCTTTTAGCTTAAGGTTTTTTCCCGGCTTTGTTTTTATTCTGAAGTTGCCTTTGCCATCTGTCATGCTACCAGCTATAACCGAATCGCTGCTGTTTACTACTATTACGTTTGAGTAAGGTAAAGCTGCCCTGCTGACGCTGTCCTTAAGGGTTCCGCTTATTTTTATCTGTTGTGCATTCAAGATCCCGCAGGAGCATAGCAGCAGGATAAAGCAACCAAAAATAGCCGGTGTTCTCATGATATGATAATTAGGAGGTTTGCTATCAGCTAAAGTAATCATTTATTTATGATATATTCATATTTTAACAAAATTTATGAAATATCCTGGTATTTATAGTCTTTATAAGGAATAAATCCGCTAAATTTGGGTCAAATGCAAAAAAGTTAATGCCATGAGACACTTGAAACTCCCCCATCGGCTTGTGATACTCGATCACGGGCACCCAGAAAAAAAGATACTTGTAAAAAAAGAGCGGATGCAGAATCTGGTAACTTTTGCTACCCTGGCTGAAGCTTTTATCATGGGGAAGATCAGCTTTCAGGATGGTAATCTTATACTGGCCGAGGATACGGCCACTCCTTTTCCGCTGATTAATCAGGTTGTTGATGCCGTTGGCAGCAATCCTGTCTTAAAATCCTTGCCGGAATGGATAGAAGAGCTTTCAGTACAACTGCCTTTTTATGTGCATGTAAGGAATAACCTGGTGGAAAATAAGCTGCTTAAAAAGGAGGAGAAAAAGTTCCTTGGAATGGGATATGATGTGAAGTATTATCCCGCTGACCAGGAATTGATTACCGGTTTTATGAAATACCTGCAGGAAGTAGCTGACTCATCTGAAACTGACCTTCGCGACAAGCTGACCCTGATCTTTCTGAAGACTACCGCACTGGGAAATATTTCATTTATTGAAAGCAATAGAGAAAAACTGCTTAAAACAGAAGATGAAAGTGCTGAAGCCGTTCTCATTCATACGGCTGTACGATTGTAAAATAATGGTGAAGCCTTTGCCTGGCGGTGTAAACAGGCATTATTGGCACAATATTGGATAAAACCTGAACTTTAAATATAATCATGATCTATGACAGAATTTGCCATTGAAACCAGGCATCTTAGTTATGCATACGGGAAGAAAAAAAAGGTTGTGAAAGACCTGGATATTCGTGTAGAAAGAGGGAAGATTTATTCTTTTCTG
>JBEPXQ010000036.1:0-9969 GCA_041641835.1 Bacteroidales bacterium | reverse complement strand
GTTTCGGGTTTCGGATTTCGGATGGCTGCAAAGCATTAAAGCCCTCTCATCGCTTCATCTCTTCATCACTTTATCGCATCATCGCATGAATGTTAAGTATTTACAGATTAAATGAACTACCAGGGCCCGCAGCCCGGCGGAGGCGGAAATCCCGGCGAAGGCGAAGGGATGCTGCCGCGCCGGGGCAGAGCGACCTTGTGGAGCTACTGCTACCGGCTTGCGGCAGCACCCTGAGCAGAGCCGGATTGAAGCCGCAGACGGTAGCCTGCCGTGGGGTGGGATTGTCGGGTGGGACAGGCAGGCGTAGCTGCCCAAATAATAATAACAGAAATTTATTAGCGCTGCTTTAACCGTGATAGCTTTTGCATGTATTGCGCGGCTTTATCCTCCCTGCCCATCTGCTGGTAGGTGACGATGAGATTGCGATAGGCATTTTCGCTACCGGGATCGATTTCTATGGCTTTTTTGAAGAATGTAACGGCCTGGGCGAAATTTCTTTCCTGGGCAAATACAATTCCCAGGTTTTGGACGGTGCTGTAATCGCTGGGGTTTATCTCCAAAGCTTTGAGCAGGTATTCCTTTGCCAGCTCCATATCGCCCAGTTGCTGTCCATAGATGCCTCCCAACTCGCGGTATGCTTCAGCATAAGTGTGGTCGCGGTCGATAATGCTCTGCAGCATGTTCACGGCTTTGCTGATGCTGTCAGTTTGCTGGTAGGTGAGTGCCATATCAAAGCGCACATCATTGTCGTTGGGGTTATCTTTTAAAATGCGTTTTCCGGCACGTATGGAGATATCCGGCCTGCCCGCGACACGTGTTTTCTGCACCAGGTGGTGAAGGTTATTATAGGCTTTGGCATGGCCTTTTTTGTTGTCAAGGACGAAGTCATAGATATTGTATGCCTGCTCATACATTTCGCGATCGAGGTAGTTGTGCCCAAGGAGTATGGCGCCCTGGTAATTGCGGGGATGGATTTCCAGGCCGCGTCTGAGGTATTTTTCGCTGAGCCTGAGCAGTGAGTCGCGGACGGCTTCATTGCCGGGCTTCATGGCTTCTTCACGCAGCTTGCCACCAGCTGATATGTTGACTTTGGTGCTGCCGCTGCTGGTTTTTACGTCGGTAGTGAAAAGTGTGAGGTCGTCTTTCCAGGCCAGGTTGCGCATAACGGTTTTTGCACTGCCCGCCAGCATGACGAGTATCACCAGAAATATGACCAGCCGCTTATATATCAGCCGGTTTCTGATGGCCCGCCGCAGTGTTTGGTTGAAGAACCAGCCCAGAATGATAACGAAACCGAGCGAGGGCATGAAGATGAAGCGTTCGTTCATGAAGGTACCGATATTGAACAGCAGGTTGGAGGAAACGGAAAATGTGATCATGAAAAACAGCACGCTAAAAGCTACCACATCACGCCGCCAGATACGGATAACGGCAAAAAAGAACAGGCCAAGCCATATTACCAGCGAAATGATAACCAGCGGATTGTTAAAATCCACCAGGTTGATATGATAGGGATAATAATCATGAGTGAGCGGATGCGGGAAAAACATCAGCCTGAGATAGATGAGCCAGGTATAAAAAACTGTAGCGTAGCGCTCGGCGGTGGTGGCATTCACAAAGGGATCGTTGAGCAGCAGCACTTGCTCCACTTCATTGGTCCAGAAGCCGAGGGCATTGTAACGCAGAACCAGCCAGGCAAGGGCAACCAGCAGTAAAGGGATAGTGGTAATCAGATATTGTTTGCTGCTTTCCCTCCGGAATACGAGCAACATCAGCGGGACAACAGCTATCACGGTGGCTGCATTTTCCTTTGACAGGATACCAAGGAAATAGCTGAGCGCGGCGATAACCATATAGTATCCTTTCCTGGTGTCGATATATTTCAGGATCATCCACAGGGCGATTACTGCTCCCAGCATGGCCATGATCTCATCACGGCCTTTGATATTAGCCACAGCCTCGGTGTGAATCGGGTGGGCAGTAAAAAGTGCCGTGGCGATGAATGGCAGGGTTAAATACCAGGGTTTCTGATATTGAAACTTGAACATATGGCGCAGCAGGAAGAACACTGATATGGCCAGGAATCCGTAGAGCAAAATATTAATAAGGTGGCTTATGAATGGATTTCTGCCAAAAAACTCATACTCGATGGCAAAGGTAGTGAGCGAGAGCGGGCGATAACGCCCGCCGGGCAGTAGTTTTTCAGGATTATCCAGAAAACCTGACATGGCATCGGAGGACCAGATGTCATCAATGCCCTGAAGCCCTTGTTTGGTGAATTTGTTTTCGGTGATCACCATGGTATCATCCAGGGCATAATCAAAACCTATGGTATTAATATACAAGGCTATCGCCAGAAAAAACAAAATTCCGGCCTGCAACAGCACCGGTGATTCAAGATAGGCTTCTTTTTGTTTTTTATTGATGAATTTTCTCATGGATCATGCATTTAGCCATGCTGCTTTCATGGTCAAAAATCGATTATTTCAGCTGATTATCCAAATTTTTATTTAAAGTCGGGGTAGAGCAGGTATTTTTTCCTGATGAGGGAAAATTTTTCCAGGTCGTTTTGCCAGGAAGCCCTGATTTGTTCTTCACTCCAGCCTTCTTCAATTTTATCGCGCAGCAGCCTGTTTCCACTGAGCTTATAAAAGAAGGATTTGAAATAAGCTCCTTCGTCCTTCAGCTGCTGACAGGAATGGATTAGCCACTGCAGGTGCAGTTTTTGCTGATCACGCAGGGCGAGAGCTGTATCACGCAGGTCCCAGCCACGGCATTTTGTTCCCTCATGCTTGGGGTGCTTACTCACACCGGGGATGGAGCGTGGGGTGAAATATATCATACCTGTATCCAGTGCAGGGTGCCCCACTACCTGAAAAGGCATATCCGTTCCCCTGCCAATGCTCATCACCGTGCCTTCAAACAGTCCCAGGGATGGATACAGATATATGGATTTCATGTTTGGCAGGTTTGGTGAGGGAGCTACCGGAAGCACATAATGTGTGTTATGATCGTAATCTTCCACCGGGATCACCTTTAGCTCCACCTTCATCTTGTTTTCCAGCCAGCCTTCACCATTGATCATTAGAGCAAATTCTCCCAGGGTCATTCCATGCACCAGCGGTACCGGGTGCATACCGATAAAAGAACGATACTGCGGCTGGAGCACCGGGCCATCGATATAATGCCCGTTAGGGTTGGGACGATCGAGTACCATAAATTCGATACCCATTTCCGCGCAGCGTTCCATCACATAGTGCATGGTTGAAACATATGTATAGAAACGTACACCTACATCCTGTATATCAAAGACCACTATATCGAGTCCGGCAAGATCAGCTGTTTTGGGTTTGCGATTACTACCATACAGGCTGATGATTTTTACTCCTGTTTTTGAATCTGTGCCGCTTTCCACGTGTTCACCTGCTTCTGCCTCACCTCTGAAACCATGCTCGGGAGCAAGTACGCGGTCCACATCAATTCCGGCAGCCAGCATGGTATCCAGCAGATGCACCTCATTAATACGGCTGGTGGGGTTGGCAACCAGCGCTACTTTTTTATTTCTCAGGTATGGGAAATAAGCCTTTGTTTGATATGCAGCGGGCATAATCTGTGCTTTACCTGAAACACTGTCTGCCCCCGGCTCCTTACGCCCTGCCTCCGTATTGCCGTTACATGCAGGTGCTAACATCATAATCAGCGGGAAAAGAATCATTACTGCTGACAAATAAACCAAATACTTCTTCATAGTGTTTTTTATTGATCGTGAAAAGACCTAATTTAGCCGGGCCGAATTATGGTTGCCGGATGTGACCAAACAAAGATAGTAAAATTGAAGTTTGAACGATTTATAGCATACCGAATCCTGCAGAAAGACCGGAAAAACTTTTCCCGTCCGGTGGTTTCTATCTCAGTGATAGCTGTGGCTCTGGGTATCGCCATTATGCTTATAGCAGTTTCGGTGGTTACAGGTTTTCAAGAGACTGTTACTGACAAGATCACAGGTTTCACTTCTCACATCAGGGTGATGAGCTATGATAATAACCGCTCCTGGGAGATACGCCCGGTTTCAAAAGACCAGAGTTTTGTTCATGAGCTTAAGGATGATGAGGGAATACGGCATATCCAGGTTTACGGTTTGAAAGCAGGCATCATGAAGCATGATGACCAGATACTGGGCACGATCCTGAAGGGCGTGGGCAGTGATCACAGAGGTGAGTTTATGTCGGCAAACATCATAAAAGGTTATATTCCTGAATACTATGACAGCACAACTTCTAATGAAATAGTAATTTCAGATTATCATGCACGGAAGCTGCGCCTGGATACGGGCATGAAAGTGTTGATGTACTTTATCCAGGATCCACCGCGTTACCGGCCTTTTACCATTGCGGGCATTTATAATACCGGGATGGAGGAAATGGATAAGCGGTTTGTGATCTGCGATATCAGGCAAATACAAAAACTAAACGACTGGACAAAAGATCAGGTGGCAGGCTTTGAGATCTTCCTGAATAACTTTGATGACCTGGATAAATATACTGCCAAAGTGTATGAAAACACCGGATTCGACCTTAAGGTTGAGAACACCAAGACCTTGCATCCTCAAATTATGGACTGGCTGAACATGCTAAACACCAATGTTTATATCATACTTGCTCTGATGTTGATTGTTTCAGCCATCACCATGGTTTCAACCCTGTTGATCCTTATCCTTGAAAAAACGAATATGATTGGCATAATGAAAGCCATGGGTAGCAAAAACATTAGCATCAGGAAAATATTTCTTTACAATGCTGCATATATCATAGGAAAAGGTATTTTATGGGGAAATATTTTTGGAATTGGGCTCTTGCTTATACAGCAGCTAACAGGCGCTGTATCGCTTGATGAGAGCACCTATTACATGGCAACGGCTCCTGTCAACATCAACCTTGTTCATATTTTACTTATTAATATTGGTACTATTTGTGTGTGTGTTCTATTTATGATAGTTCCCTCCCTGCTGATTACACGCATATCTCCTGTTAATGCTATCCGTTTTGAATAAATTATGGATTTATGTTTTTTCATAATTCACAAAAGCTGCTATAAATCGATGGCGAGCTATGTATTTTTATAAATAATCTATATTCATAAGCACCATACCTATAATATTTTACATGAATTTTATTTTGTTTTGAATGCATAATTTCATAGATTTGTGGCAAGCAGAAATAGAAGTTTAACCAAAATCACATTTATGGAGCAGCAATTACCTTATTTTCTTATTAATTTTCAACACTTTACAGAATTATTTTACCCTTAAGCTTTTCATTATTTTCGCCTATTGGCCAATGAAATAGCAAATGAATATTTATGAAAAAAATTAACCTTTAAAACAAAGACAAATATGGAAAAATTCAACTTTTGGAAAAAGCTCAGTTTAATCCTGAGTTTTCTGATGATGGTGATAGCTACGCAATCATATGCGGCCTTCACCAAGGATTCTTTGGAAATGGCAAATTTTGCCAGTGATGAAGATTCCATGATAGTAACATACACCATACCTACTATGCCAGGAGGTGTAGCTATAGATAGTGTGCACCTGGATATATGGGTAACTGGTGATATGGGTTCGAGTACAGAATATGCCAGGGCCTATATTAACGGAATTCAGATTGGCGGTGACCTTAGTGACGGTGTAGATGACTGTAATTATGACAACGGGCATGGAGTTGTTAGTTATAATGCTTCATCTTTTTTTGCATCTTCACCTACTACCTTAACATTAAAAGGTTATTCAAGCTATGCTACCGATGTTGGTTTCAGTTGCCCCAACACCGCTGTCAAGATCAAATATGTATTCACTTACTATTATGCATCACCTCCATATGATCTTGCAATAGACAGCTGGAATTCCCCCACAGGTGCATTTGTTCAGGCACCTACAGTATCGCCATCAATAACTATTAAAAACTGGGACGGTACAAATTCCCAGTCTAATATTGAGGTGGCTTATTCATTGGATGGTGGCATTAGCTACACTACAGAAACTATAGCAGGCCCAGTAGCGCCCGGTGCAACTTATACACATACTTTTGCATCAGCTTCTATTCCTACAGGTTCTATTGTTGCCTATGCATATGTGAAGGATACCACGTCAAGTAACGCCAACGATACTCTTGGCCCGGTTACATTTATGAACTATGCGATGCCATACATGGATAATTTTGATATGGTATCTTCACCGGTATTGCCAGCCGGATGGTCAAAGATCAATACTACTAACGGATATATTGAAACGCAAACATATAACGACTATTCTGCACCTAACTGCGTGGAATTATATAACTCATCTAGTTCAAGCGGTGACCTGATGCTGGTTACTCCAGAATATTTGGGCCCCAGCATCGCAGGCACGAGGGTAGTTTTCTATGCAGCCGGTGACAGTGATTATAACGGTTATTACATGCATATAGGAATACTGACTGACCCTACCGATCCAACTACCTTTACCGTGATGGATTCTGTGAAGATAACATCAAGCTACCAGCAACACAAAGTATTGTTAGCCGGATATTCCGGTACAGGGAAATACGTAGCTTTCAGGCATACCTTGCCGGACACTTATTCAGAAATCTATATTGATGATTTTATGTGGGAAATTCCTCCAACAAATGACCTGGCTATTGTGGACTGGACAGCTCCATCAGGAAAGGGATTTTTCACCTCTTCTGAAACTATAAGCATAGATGTAAAAAATGAAGGCATTATAGCACAAACCAATCCATCTGTTAGCTACACGGTAGATAACGGTGCAACCTGGGTAACTGAAACGATGAACCAAACCATAGCGCCCGGAGCAATAGCAAGCTATACCTTCACAGCTACAGCCAATCTATCAGCAGCAGGATATCATCACGGTATGGCTGCAATTACAAATGCTGGCGACACCCTTAACATGAATGATTCACTCACAAAGCAATTTTACGCTCTTGGAGCTGTTACATTGCCATATATGCAGGACTTTTCACAGGTAGGACCACAAACCACTTTTGAAAACGATGATTTCAGTGTACTTAACGGTGCTCCGCTATGGCGGTTCTATAATGGTGGCGGCAGCGGACGCTTACGTACACAAGCAGGACAGGGTTTTTACTACACTGGTATGGGAGCAGCGACCCTGGATATTGGTACTGACAGTGATACCAACCAGTTAATCCTGGATTTACCACTGGCTAACTATTCATCAAGTAACCTGGAGTTGAAGTTTAAATATATGGATCATGGCGATGAAACCCATGACGGAGATAAAGTCTGGATACGCGGGAGCTACAGTAACTCCTGGATTGAGGTTCTGAATATAGAGCCAGCTTCCAAGTCTAACGGATCATGGAACACTGCTGTTATTGATATCGACCAGGTAATGCTGGACTCCGGACAAACCATTACCGATGAATTCCAGGTTATGTTTGGCCAGTCCGATAACGGCTATGCTGCTTCTTCGCCTACAGGAACCGATGGGATTACCTATGACGATATCTTGCTGAGGGAAGTTATTAATAATGACATGGATGCCATGAAAATAAATGTTATGCCAGGCATTGAACTGCCTTCTAATCTGGCTATTTCAGCTGACTTCCAAAATGTAGGGCTGCAGGCTCAAAGCAGTGTAAGTGTAAAATATTCGCTCGACAGTGGTGCTACCTATGTTACCGAAACATTCGCAGGACCTGTTAACCCGGGCGATACTGCAACTCACACTTTTACTACCACAGCAGATCTTTCTGCTCCAGGTAAACACCAGATCATGTTTGTAGTAGATAACACCGGTGACGGATATCATGGCAATGATACTATAGTTAAAGAGATCATTAATATGTCGATGCCTTACTACCAGGGTTTCGACAGTGTAGCACCCCCGGCACTTCCCCCAGGTTGGTCTTATATAAATGAAACCGCAGGAGGACATGTTGAAACATCCACATCTCAGGATATTTCATCTCCAAATTCGCTGGACGTGTATAATTCTAATGCCAGCAGCGGAGAGAACCTGTTTGCCATCATGCCATATTATGGCGGCAATATATCCGACAAATGGCTGGACTTCATGCTTTATAGCGAGTCAACAAGTGACAGTATCATAATTGGTGTTCTATCAGACCCAACTGATCCGGCTACATTTGTTGGAGTGGATACACTTACATTCGCCGATGATTTTGTTTACTATCGCTATCCGGTTCTACTTTCATCATATACTGGGAGTGGGGAATATATTGCTTTCAAGCATACCTGTACAGATTCGTATGAGAATATGTACTTCGATAACCTGTTGTTTGAAACAGCACCCACAGGCCCGGTATTTACAATAAATCCGGATACGGCGGACTTCGGCCTGAATAATTCACTGCAAAACGACACTAACATTCAAACATTTACTATCCAGAATGATGGTATTGGTACACTGACCATTAATAGCCTCAACTTGTCAGGTACAAATGCATCAAACTTTGCAATTGTGGATACAAATACGTATCCTATGTCGTTGGGTACGTTTGAAAACCTTAGTTTTGATGTAGTATTCTTTGGCTCCGCCCTGGGCATCAAAACAGCAATGCTTGATATCACTACAAGTTCAGGAAATGAGCAGGCTTACCTGATGGGAGAAGTAGTAGATCCAACCATTGACAGCTTCCCTTATATGGAAACGTATGATCATATGGGTAACCCGCCCCTGGGTTGGTTTGCTAATAACACAGGCAGCTATTCCTGGCAACTGAATTCAGGTGCTACAGGTACCTCATTTACAGGGCCAGATGGCGACCATACCTCGGGATCTGGTTATTACCTATTTACTGAAGCCTCGTCAGGTAGCACAGGTGACACTTCTAATCTTATCACTCCTCCCATCGACTTTTCCAGCATCAGCAATCCGAAGATGAACTTCTGGTATCATATGTATGGCTCTGAAATTGACACCTTATCCATTGATGTGGCACTAGGGGGCATGTGGATAAACTATGTTGACACTATTATCGGCCAGCAGCAAGCCAACAACACAGACCCTTGGATGATGAGAACAGTGGATTTGAGCATGTATGCCAATGCTGACAGCATTCGCTTCAGAGCTAAACGCGGAACCGGCTATTATGGAGACATCTCCATCGACGATGTAGCCTTTGGTACCGATCTGATGGTTGATCTCGGACCTGACACTGCTATCTGTGCTGATGCCACCTTAACCCTGGATGCAGGCTTTAACGCCGACTGGACTTATGAATGGTATTATGGTGATATGAATACATCTATCGGTACTGGACAAATGTACACAGTTGATTCAACAGGTAAATACTATGTGAAAGTTACCGGAATCGGTTATTTCACTGGTGTTGACTCCATTAATGTAACCGTGAATCCATTACCATTAGTGAATGTTATCACCAACAACGGTCCTTCCTATTGCGAAGGTGACGCGGTTGACACCCTGATTGGTGCTCCTGCCGGTGGTATCTATTCCGGTAACGGAGTTGCCGCAAATACCTTTAATCCTTCTGTAGCAGGTGTGGGAACACATATGCTGGCTTACACTTATACAGATGCTAACGGTTGCAGCAACACTGCTGAAGTTGCAGTCACGGTTAACCCGCTGCCAATGGTAGATGCCGGTGCCGACCAGGCTATCTGCATGGGCGATTCAGCTATGCTGGAAGTTCAGTATAATGACATTTTCTTCAGTGAATATATTGAAGGAAGCGGCAACAACAAAGCCATCGAGTTTTATAACGGAACCGGTGAAGCGGCTAACCTGGATGATTATGCAGTACTGACCAATTATAATGGCAACGCCTGGAGTGGTGAGTATAACTTCCCAACAGGGACTATACTTAATGACGGACAGACTTTCGTAGTAGCTTCTGATGCTGCTGATCCGGCTATTATTGCTGTTGCTGATGAAGTACATGCTTATGGCGACAAAGCCTACATGGC
>JBEPXQ010000035.1:0-10073 GCA_041641835.1 Bacteroidales bacterium | reverse complement strand
TACTGTTTATCCCGGGGACTACCGGCAAATTTTGGTGGCCCCTTCCGGCGGTTGTTATCGCTGTTTTGGTAATTTCACTTTTGGAAGCTTTGTTTATTCTTCCTGCCCACCTGGCTCATACATCGGATAGCAAACCGGTAAAAATCATGAAATATCCCGTGCGCTGGCAGCAGGCCTTTGCCAAAAGATTTAACCGTTTTGTTGACCGGTATTACAGGCCTTTTCTGAGTAAATCGCTAAAACACCGGTATATTGTTCTTAGCTTAGCAATAGCACTGCTGGTGATAATAGGCGGTTATGCCTACAGCGATCATATGGGAATTATCATGATGCCCGAAGTTGCCGCGGATGAAATAGAGGCTGGAGTGCGGCTGCCGGTGAGCACTACACCACAGCAGGCGGCAAAGGTGGCTGAAGAGATCACAGAATCCACTCGCAGGATGTTCGAGGAGCATGATCTTTATGAAGTAGCTGAAGGTATCAAAACCAATGTTCGCGGACAGAATTTTATTGATGTGGAAATCGTAATGAAACCACCTGATGAGCGGGATATGGTAGCACAAGATGTGATAGAGCTATGGCGCGATGAAATTGGAGATATTGAAGGTGTGGATCAGATCACTTTTGAGGCGGAGCGTGGTCCCGGCGGGTGGCAGCAGGATATCAGCGTGGACTTGAGCCATAGCAATATAGATGTTTTGGAGCGTGCCAGCAAAGCATTCTTTAATCAGGTTGAAGCCTATGAGGCTACCCGGGATGTGAATGATAATTACAATAAAGGAAAAACACAGCTTGATTTTAAATTGCTCCCGGAAGGTCGCAGCCTGGGATTGACTTCGCAGGATGTGGGCCGGCAGGTCCGCGCTGCATTTTACGGCTCGCTGGCCATGAGGCAGCTAAGAGAAACCAATGAAATTGAAGTACGGGTGAAGCTCCCTTTGGAAGAGCGCCGGGATATTTACAACCTGGAAGATCTTGTTATCCAAACACCCGCAGGTGTGGAAGTGCCACTGCTGGATGTAGTGGAGGTGAACAGAGGTGAAGCTTATACAAGTATTCATCGCCGCGATGGAAGAAGGGTAATCACGGTGGGGATGGATGTGGAGCCGGCCAACGCGGTTTCACGCGTGCTGGAATCTATTAAAACGGAAGTATTGCCACAGTTGAGGGCAGATTATCCCGGTATTACGTGGAGCTTCGAGGGGAGCCAGGCTGAAATGCGGGAATCAACAAGCGCGCTGTGGGGCGGTTTTGCCATGGCGATGATCGTGATTTATGCACTATTGGCAATGGCTTTCAACAGCTATGTCCAGCCTCTTATTGTGCTGATGGCTATCCCTTTCGGCATTGTAGGTGCCGTGATCGGGCACATATTGCTGGGGTACGACCTGTCTTTAATTAGCCTGATGGGTGTAATTGCGCTTTCTGGCGTGGTAGTAAACGATTCTCTGATAATGATAGACTATGCCAATAAAAAACGCGGGGATCAAAACGTTTTTGATGCCATTCACCAGGCAGGGATCAGAAGGTTTCGGCCAATTATCCTTACTACGCTTACAACCTTTGGCGGATTGTCACCTATAATCCTGGAAACCTCCCGCCAGGCCACTTACCTGATTCCTATGGCTATTTCTCTCGGCTTCGGGATAATATTTGCCACCTCCATTATACTCCTGATTGTTCCCTGCCTGTACCTCGTGCTGGAGGATGTTAAGAACTTGACACTTCAGAAGAACATATAGCTAATTTAGCACATTCGATATTCTGTGGCAAGTGGAAGCTACTTGTGTGATTACTACAAAAACTTGTGTTTAGTCCTTATCTTTTTTCTGATCTTCTTCCAGCTTTTCTTTTTTCTTTTTGGTATAGTCTTTTGCCTGCTCTTCACTGTATTCACCTGCTACATGATCGGCGTAGAAGGCGCCGCGTTCACCCAGGGGCTTTTTTTCGCCAACAGTGGTGTCTTTTCGTGTCTGGTGCTCCATTTCAGCATTTATAACAGCCCCGAGCATGATCACGAAAGAAGTGAGGAAGAACCAAAGCATCAGGATGATGATGGCGGCAAAGCTGCCGTAGGTGTTGTCGAAGTTGGTGAAATTATTGATGTAAATAGAAAACAATATTGAACCACCTAACCATAACAGGGTGGAGATAACTGCGCCCCAGCTTACCCAGTTGTTGCGCGGGTTCTTGCGTTGCGGGGCTATTTTATAGGTAAAGCCCAGGAAGAACATAATGCCCACTGCTATTATGGGCCAGCGCAACCAAACTATCATGTCATGTAAGGTTTCGGTGAGTGGCAGCAAATCAACCACTGCCGGGATACCGGCTACCAGCACCAGGCCGATGATTATGGCTACAATACCGCCAATGGTAAAAAGCAGGGTCAGGCCGAACTTTTGAAAGATATTCCTCTTATTAGGTTCATTATATACAATGTTGATTCCTTCAAACAGTGCCACCGTACCACGATTGGCCAGGAAAAGTGTGATGAGTGATGAGAAAATAAGGCTGAAGCTTAGTGTTTCTTCTGATTTTCCTATGAGGTTGGTCAAAAAATCCGATAATATTTTTTGCGCTTCAGCTGGCAGAATATTTGTCATCATAGCTATCTGCTCCTGTATTTGGGTCATATCTGTTACCAGGCCATATATTGATACCAGAGCCGCCATGATGGGAAACAGCGACATGAAAAAGAAGAAAGCCACACCGGCTGAGATCACGCGTACATGATGTGTACCCAGGCTGGTTTTAATCCTTTTGGCAATCTGCTTCCAGCCTTTCAGGGGGATGTATTTCGGCCTGGGGGCTTCTTTTCCCCGTTTATGGTTTTCACTTTTTTTATCTTTTGTCATTGTATTATGGATTTAGAGTTACTACAGTTCAGCCATTCCCTCGGCAAAATTAGCACCGTTCACATTCAGGTGCTTTATATCGCTTAAAATCCGTATAAGGAAAAACATGCGGAAAAACACCTTCGCCATCATCAAGCTCCTCGCAGGACTTCACGAAATCAACCATGTCTTTATCATGGATTTGTTTTATGTGATCAATGGCAAAACGCCGCGGATCGCTTATCAGTGATCCCATACCGCGCTTTTCCAC
The DNA here is from genome assembly GCA_041641835.1 of Bacteroidales bacterium. Taxonomy (GTDB): domain Bacteria; phylum Bacteroidota; class Bacteroidia; order Bacteroidales; family PWNQ01; genus PWNQ01. The sequence continues at coordinate 6,968 of JBEPXQ010000035.1, read as the reverse complement.
CTCCTTTTTGATAAGCTCTGCCCGGAAGTTTTTCTCAGGATACTTTCTCATTTTCCCCTCTTTGAACTCATAAAGAGGATGATGTTTTTTTTCTTCTTCAGAATAAATTATTTTCATAGTTTATCTGGTTGTCAGATGTTGATTAAGGGGTTCTACTCATAATATACGCGATAGACTTTGCCGGCATAATCGTCGGAAACCAGCACAGAGCCGTCGCTCATGATTTCCACGTCCACGGGTCTTCCCCAGTATTCCTCTCCCTGTAGCCATCCGGAGGCAAATATCTCTTTTTTACCGGCAATGCCATTGTGTACAGGTACAAACATCACACGATAGCCGATTTTGCTGCTGCGATTCCAGGAGCCATGTTCGGCAAAGAAAATACCGTTGTGATATTTCTGAGGGAACATATCTCCGGTGTAGAACCTCATGCCCAGTGCTGCCACATGTGCTGCCAGGTTTACCTCAGGCTTCTGCCATTCAAATCCCTGCGGTTTCTTTTGCCAGAACTGCGGATCGGTAACACTATCGCCGTGCACATATGGATACCCGAAATGCTGGCCAATTTCAGTGAGCTTGTTGATCTCATCCGGTGGTTTATAGTCGCCCATGCGATCCCTGCCGTTCTCGGTAAACCACAACACACCTGTTTCCGGGTGCCAGTCGAAACCAACTGTGTTCCTTATGCCATGGGCGATGATCTCCATATTACTTCCGTCTTTACTGATCCGTGTAATGGAAGCAAAAATACTGTCCTGGCTCAGGCAGATATTGCAGGGTGCACCCACAGGTACATACAGCTTGTCATCAGGCCCGAATTTGATGAACTTCCAGCCATGGGAAGCCTCATCAGGATACTGATCTGTGATTACTACCGGCTCGGGCGGGTTGTCCAGCTGCTTCAGGATATCAGGATATTTCAGTATCCGGGAAACCGCCGATACGTATAGATCGCCGTTGAGCAAATCCACGCCTGCCGGGGAACTAATGTTTTCGTCGATAACGATCACTTTTCTTTCTCCGGCAGTAATGGCATGTACTTTCCCTTCAGCCCTGGAACCAACAAAGAGCGTTCCGTCATCAGCAAGCACCATGGCTCGTGCATTGGGTACATCAGCGTAAACCTCTATGTGAAAACCTGCGGGTAGCTCTATTTTATTGATATCTCGTTTGCTGTTTTCATCATCGTTCTGGCAGGCTGAAAACAGCGGCAGGAAAAGGAGTAATAAAAAGTAATATTTTATCTTCATCAGGTTTGATTTTAGTACATAGCTAACCTGCTGCGGTATTTTGAAACCCGCAACAGGAAAACAGCATGAATTACTCTGCTATAGTGTTTTGGTAGCTGAAATAGCTGCTTTAATGCGTTCGTCAACCTTGTCCGGTTCGTGTTTTGTAAGATCGTTGAAATCGCCTCTTAAAGCCTTCAGCGCGTATTTTTCACGATCGATTTCCTGACGTGTTCTGAAGCCCATTCTTCTTAGAGCGATCGAACATGGCGACCAGCCTTTAACAGCATGCACACCAGAGGAGGCAGCTGCCAGGGTGGTTACAAACCACCATTTTTTTGAACCCAGTACTCCCAGCAGGATACTGCCCAGTCCGATACCCGAATCGATGGTCTGCACAAGCTTCTGTACATCCCATTCTTTTTCCAGCATGTTGATGCGACCGGTGATAATATCCTCAGCCTGGGTGGCGTAATAGCGGATGTTGTCTTCAATGTAGCGGTCGATTCTGCGGTTGATCTCTTCACTTGTGTTTTCCCTGATCAGGTCCATGTGATCAGTGCCTTTGTAGTTTGTGTCCATAGTTGATCTGATTTTTAATTTATTCTTATTTTGTCGAATATCATAGTTTCTTCTTGCTGATCTTCAGTTGTCAGGTTTTTTCTGACAAGCAGGGCAAATGAAACACCCCCTGCCGTTTACCTTTATCTTTTCAATTTTACCCTCACATTTCGGGCAATCATTTCCTTCTTCACGGCTTGGCAACAGATAGGATGAAGGCAGTTTTAAGGGTTTTGCATCCTTTTTTATTGCCATCTTCATTACCCTCTTCGTAGTATTGAACAAAGAATTAAGGCTTTTGTCAGTTAATTTTTCAATCTTTTGCTTCGGATGTACTTTTTCCTGGAAGAGGATTTCATCAGAATAAATATTACCCACACCTGCAATCACACGCTGGTCCATCAGCGCATTTTTTATGCCGCCGCGTTTATTTTTAAATGCATTTTTGAATTCATCGCGGCTCATTTCAAGCACATCTTTAGCGATATTGTTTTGTTCATTGTAATCTCGCGGGCTGCCGGTAATTTCCAGTACACCCAGCTTCCGCTTTGATATGTAGCTGAATCTTTGGTTATCGAAATAAACACTGAGTTTCGCGTATTTTGGTGTTTCTTTGTTTTTTTCTGAAGTTAACAGGTATTCTGTCATCCCAAAATGCATGGCAAGCCATTTATGATTGCTGATTTTCATAAACAAATGCTTGCCGTTTCTTACGGTTTGAATGAATGAATTGCCTTTCAGGTTGCGACTTATCATCTGCTTTGATGATTTCAGCACCTGATCAGCGTCGTGATAATCAACGGATTCAATTTTTTTCTCCAGGGCATGTTTTTTAGCATGCTGCCGGAATATTTCCACGTCAGTTAGTTCAGGCATTTTCTTGATCTTTTATGAGTTTGTCCAGTTTATTCCTGGCTTTATCCAGGTTGTTTTTCTTCTGGTTAAAGTCCTTCCATGGGTTTTCCTTTTGGGAAATCCGCTGGAAGATATTGCTGTAGTTGTAGCTTTGGGCGTGCAGCTTGCTATTGCCCACCTCGTCCCAGGAAAGGGGAGTGGCCACCGGTGCCCCTTCAATTGCCCGCAGGGCGTATGGAACCACGGCAGTTTGCCCGTAGGCATTTCTCAGGTAATCGAGAAACAACCGGCCTTTGCGTTTTTTCTTCAGAGTTTCCACAGTGTAATCACCGGGATTTTGTTTCGCCAGCAGGTTGGCCGCATCTTTGGCAAACTGCCTGGTTTGTTCAAAATCTGCCTTACGGTCAAGTGGCAGTACCAGGTGCATTCCTTTGGAGCCTGTGGTCATCACGTAGCTCTTTAGTTTCAGTTTATCAAAAAATTTTTTGAAATCTTTTGCCGCCTGCTGGACCAAATCGAATCTGTTTTCCGGGGGGTCCAGGTCATAGATCATCTTGTCAGGAAAATTTAACTTATTTCTTTTGCTTAGCCAGGTGTGCGGTGTGATGCATCCCTGGTTGGCGATATAGACCAGTGCTGCTCTTGAGTCGCAATTAAGCATCTGCTGGCTGTCCTCATCTTCTTTCTTCACCTTTACTTTAATCTCTTTCAGCCAGCGCGGATAATAATCTGCGGTTTGCTTCTGATAGAAATTGCTGCCCTCAATGCCGTCGGGGTAACGATGGAGCATCATGGGCCGGTTCCTGGTCAGTGGTATAATATGTTCAGCCATTTGGGAATAATATTCTGCCAGATCTTCTTTACTGATATTGTCACCCGGGAACATTTGTTTGTCCGTGTTAGTTATCTCTATACTATGTCCGTTGGCTTTTATATGTGTCATGATGGTCCTTCTTTGGTTACGTCTCTGGCATTCTTGTCGTCGCGTAGCCCCAGGTAGGAGGGGTGCCTGAGTTTATCGTCCTTTGTCCATTCAGTAAACCGGAATTCACCCACCAGCTCCGGCTTTAGCCAGGTAACATCTTTATAAGAAGGTTCATCCTCATCAAAGGGTGGGTTTTTGCGTTGCAGCTTTTGCATTTTGTTGTAGAGCATTTTCAGTGTTTCATCATCATATCCGGTTCCTACTTTCCCGGCATGTTTGAGTTTGTCATCCTGGTAAAATCCTACAATGAGCGCTCCGAAATAATCACGTTCCCCTTCGGGTGCTGTATAGCCGCAGATCACGAGTTCCTGGCTGTTTTCACATTTGAACTTCAACCAGTACCTTGAACGGTCGTGTTTGTATGCACTGCTGTAATCCTTCGCGATAAGGCCTTCCCAGCCTTTTTTACAGGCTTCTTTCAGGTATTCTTTCCCGTTTTCATCACGGTGTTCAGTAAACCTCAGGTTTGTCCCGGAAAAACTTAGTCCTTTTTTAAGGAGGGATTTCCTATGCTCAAGGGGCAACTTTGACAGGTCGTGCCCGTCAAGATGGATGATATCAAATACATAATAAAATACATTCACATCCAGATCCGGCTCACTACTGTGCATGCGGGGTTGCAGCTTCGAAAAGGAAGTTATATTACCATCAAAGGCTACTATCTCGCCATCAATAATAAAATCATGATCTTGCTTTTCCAGCTTTTCTACAATTTCAGGATATTGCGTATTTTTCTTTTTCTTATTACGCGACATCAGTTTCACATCACCACCTTTTTTAAATGCCAGGCAGCGTTCCCCGTCAAGTTTTCTTTCAAATATCCAGCCTTCTTGTGAAAAAGGATCATGGGTAAGTGTGGCCAGCATTGGGCCGGTCCAGTCTGGTTGCTCCTTTTTCTTTATTTCCCCGCGGACATCTTCCGGGAGTTTTTCAAATATATCTGCCATGGGTTCAGGATTTAATCATTGTCTTGCATGGTTTTTCTCATCTCTTCAATGGTTTTCCCTGATAGAATAGACTTTGGCTCCGTATTAAGAGGATTCCGTCGTGCATCAGCTTCATCGTCTTTCATCTTCTTGAAAAGCCAGTTTTTGCCGGTTTTTATCAGTACATAACCACCTTTCAGTTTTTTTCCTTCCAGCCATACTTCCACCTTGCCATCATCAAATGAATCACTTATGCTTAAGGAGTCGCCATCTTTTTCAGCGCGCAGATTTCTGTAGGTACCGCCATCCCAAACAATCACGGTTCCGCCCCCGTATTCATCTTCAGGTATAGTGCCTTCAAAATCGGCATATTCCAGTGGATGGTCTTCGGTGTTCACCGCCATGCGTTTATCCGCTGGGTCGGTGGAAGGACCTTTGGGAATAGCCCATGATTTCAGCACCCCGTCCATTTCCAGGCGGAAGTCGTAATGCAGATTGGATGCATCGTGTTTTTGGATTACAAACCGTGGTTTGTCTGATTTCTTCTTTTTACCGCCCTTCGGTTCTGTGGTCTTTTTAAAGTCACGTTTTTTTTCGTATTCATTGAGTTTACTTTTATCCATGATGTTAAGCTTATGAGTTTTAATTTGCTGTTTAGCATCCTAACATAGTGTTTGCCCATAATATGGAATGTTTAATCCGGAACGGACAAGCACAACAAAGACAGTATATTTGACATTATTTAGGGGGGAATTGTTCAAGCAAAGTAATAACAGCAGCATAAGTACAGCCTTGCTGCTGTATGAGGCATGCATCAAAGAAAATAAATGTGGCCCGGGGGATAAAGGATATTCCCGGCTCAGTGGTCTGCTGAAACCGTTTAAAATCTGTATTTGATTTATCCGGTTAGATGTTTTTTAAAGATGTCAAGCAGATTCTGACTGCTTATTGGCTTAGAAACATAGTCGTTGCAACAGGCAGTTAAGGCCTTTTTCTCAACGCCTTCATGGGCATAGGCGGTTTGCGCTATAATCAGTATCTCGTTGCTGATCTCTCTGACTTTGCGTGCTACATCAAAACCGTTGATTTTCGGTATCTTAATATCTAGCAGGATAATATCAATGTTTATACCTGACATCACCAGATCAAGGGCTTCTTTACCATCGCTACTGTGAAGAATTTCTTTGCATTTTCCATTCAGTAATTCTGTAAGATACAGATCAGATACTTCTTCATCTTCCACTATCAGAATCCTTTTGTTTTTCAGAAGATCATGAAGGTTTGTATCCTCAGTAACAGGACCGGATTGCTCGTGCATTTCTTCAGCTCTTATTGCGGGCAAGGTGAACCAGAATTTCGAGCCATTTCCCTCCACGGAAGAAAATCCGATATCGCCACCGAGCATTTCCACGTAAGATTTGGATATTGCCAGGCCCAGCCCTGAACCTTCGCGAACTTCCACATCTTCAGGATCAGCCTGCACAAAACGATCGAAAACGGCATGTTGCCGCGACTGCGGGATGCCAATACCTGTGTCGGTTACCTGAAAGAACAACTGGTTTTCTTTTCGTTCCCACGTTAGCTCTATCTTTCCCTCGTCAGTATATTTAATGGCATTTTTAATCAAATTTGTAATTACTGAGGAAAGCTTCTTATGATCAGTTTCGATGATGGCTTCTTCTTCAGGCAGGGTGCGCTTAGTTATTAAATCCAGGCCTTTCTGCCCGGCTTCAGGACGAAAGAAGGAGTATAATTCATACATGAGATTATTGATATTTACCTGCTCGCGGGTTATTGTTACTTCACCGGCTTCTATCTTGGAAATATCAACAAGATCGTTTATGGTGTTCAGCATTCTTTCACCGCTTTTTTCTATGATGCTTAGATACTGAAGCATCTTGTCCCGTTCAAATGTGGTTTCCTGCAGCAAATTGGTGAAACCAAGAATGCCATTCATGGGAGTACGTATTTCATGACTCATATTTGCCAGGAAAGCCGACTTTAGCCGGTCGGACTCTTCCGCCTTTTCTTTGGCTTTTATCAGTTCTTCTTTTACTTTAATCCTTTCAGTGAGATCAATGTCAATGCGGTAGAGCTCTTCGTATTTTCCCAGCACGTTCACCAGTATAAAGTTGGAATAAACGGGTACGTTAGTTCCATCTTTCTTTTTCATGATATACTCTCCCGAAGGAATCTGCTCTTTATTTTTGAAGGCGCGATTGAATTCGTCACGAAATGAATTTTTATCCTCAGGAGGAATAAGCAAATCAAAAACATTTTTGCCTTCAGTTTCTTTGGAAGTGTAACCATACACATCCTCATTAGCCTGGTTCCAGAAACACACATTTCCATGTTTGTCGTATCCCTGAACTGCGATGTTTTCCACTTCATCAAATATCAGCCTGAATCGTT
>JBEPXQ010000034.1:0-10106 GCA_041641835.1 Bacteroidales bacterium | reverse complement strand
CGTGGGTTTAAGCAGTTGTTGCCGCACGTCAGTTTTTGGGATATAAAAGCGGGCCGGCAGTCCGGTTTCGAAAAGCATAACCGGCTTACGCGAATCAGCCACTGTTTTACCTGACACCACCACCCGCAGGTGTCGCGAGCTGTGGCATACATCCAACCTGTGGTAGGGATCACGCGGATGAACCCGCACCGGCTCATCTTCTTCCAGCCACGAGTCCATGGATTTCCAGTTAAAAGCTATATATTCCTCCAGGTTATCAGGAGCCTCATGTTAGTTTAAATTCAACAATCGATAAGAGCGATAGTTAATGAAAGAATGAAACCCTACACATTTGACATTTACAAACACTTCCACTACCTTTATTGGCGAAATAAACCTCCATTGCCTGATGCGCATTATCTTATTAATCACCATCTTATCTATCAGCTTTTCGGTATTAGGACAGAATTACACTTCCTGGCTAAGCGGCAATCCATCAGATACGGCAGTTAAACCTTCCGGCGGAATCTGCCTGATGGGCGGGGCCACAGAAAATGATGAGGCCGTGAAATGGTTTCTAAAACAGGCTGCAGGTGGTGACGTCCTGGTACTTAGAACCAGCGGTACTGATGGATATAATTCTTATATGTATAACCTGCCCGGTATTGATGTTAATTCAGTAGAAACTATTTTATTTAACTCTGCATCTGCAGCTTACGAACCTTACGTTTTGCAGCAAATACAAAATGCAGAAGCCATCTGGCTTGCTGGTGGCGACCAGTGGGATTACGTGAATTACTGGCGAAATTCACCGGTGGACAGCATCATCAACACGGCAATTAACAACCGGAATATGGCAGTGGGAGGCACAAGTGCAGGCATGGCAATTTTAGGACGCTTTTACTTTTCTGCTGAAAATGGAACAGTAACCTCCCAACAGGCTATTACTAACCCATACAACAATAAAGTAACTGTGGACTCTGCTGCTTTCATGCAAGTCCCGTTTCTAAATAATACTATCACTGATACCCACTATGATAACCCCAGCCGCAAAGGAAGGCATATGGTTTTTCTGGCCAGGATCCTCACTGATTTTGGATATAAAGCCAAAGGAATTGCCTGCGATGAATATACAGCGGTTTGTATCGACACAAATGGGATAGCCCATGTTTACGGCCATTATCCCGATTACGATGACAATGCCTGGTTTATTCAAACCAACTGCGAATTACCGGACATCCACCCCGAGGTTTGCTCACCAGGCAACCCACTACAATGGAACCTGGGCGGGAAAGCACTGAAGGCCTGCCAGCTAAAAGGCAATATCAACGGAACCAACAGCTTTAATCTTAACGACTGGGAAACCACAACAGGCGGATCATGGTTCAACTGGTATGTTGACAGCAGCGGGGATTTTCATGAAACACCCGGAACACAAATCGATTGCCCGCCAACATCTGTTCAGAATATAGAACCAGAATGTCATATCAGTCTTTATCCGAATCCGGCTGCTGATTACATCACAATATCTATCCGCGGAAAAACAGAAAGCAGCTATACTTTGATGATCCGCAATAGCCATGGCCTGCTTATCAAAAGTAAAGAAGTGTTTTCAGATGAAGTTATCCTGGATATCAGAAATTTGAATCCCGGCATTTATTTCTTGCTGGTTCATCACCGCAACAATGCATCCATAATTAAGAAAATCATTAAATCCTGAGTTAGCAAAAATTTGCAGGCGGTCAACATCCTTCTGAGCTAATGCACTTTCTACATGTACTGATTAAATGCCAGTTAAAACTTTGCAGCATAATTGGCTCACAAAAAAAACCGAAATAATCATTGGAAACCTGATTTTAGCACAAATTTATACTTGCTGCTATTGTTCAAAAGCAGCTAAAATATGTTAATAACGCAGCTCTTCTTTATAATCATTCTTTCCGGTTATACATGTTGTGATTTGTAACTTTGGAACAAAGGAGCAGACGAAATCAAACCGTAAAATAATATACTTAATGAAAAAATTATTACCTCTAATCCTGCTGGTTACATATGCCATTAGTGCAATAGCACAAATCCAGTCACCCGGTCTTGATGTGCTGGGATACGGATACAATGTGTTCGGTGAGTATGCCGATCAGAAAAGTAAACAAAGGTATTGCCTGTTTAAATACAGTAATTACGAAGCTGTTCCCATAGGATCAGAACAGTACAGTGTACCACAATTCGTAATCCTGGAGAATATCTCCAATCACATAGTAAAAACTGTGGAAGGGAGCAGTGTAAGAGACTACGCCAAAAGCCAGGCGGCATCCGTGGGTTTATCTACTGATGCCATGTTTTTCGCGGCTTCCGTCAACACCTCATTCAGTACCAGCACTTCGGGCACCGAACAGCATTATTATTACACCTACCGGGATGCAAACACGAAATGGCGCATATCATTTGATGAGCGGAATATGGATCAACTGAAAACCATTCTGGATCCCCAATTTAAAAAAGATCTGGCTACCATGGATCCCATACGGCTTTTTGAATTATATGGAACACATTATATTGCCAGCGCCTATCTCGGTGGGCGAGCCGATTATAATTCAGTTTCAGTTATATCCAGTCAAACCAAAACTAATGAAATCTCGGTTGCCGTGGAAGCCAAGTATCAGGCAATTAGTGCGAACACTGCTCTTAGCCAGAAACACTCAAATACGCTTGCAAAATCTAAAACCACAACCGATCTAAAGGTAACCGGAGGAAATTCAGAATATGCCAACAATATCAATGATCCGGCTACTTATGACAAATGGGCTGCAGGCATCAAAGAAATGCCGGTACTTTGCGACTTTGACAAAACCAGCCTGCGCCCTATCTGGGAGTTCTGTGAAAACCAAAAACGAAAAGCGCAACTCAAAGCAGCCTTTGATCAATTGTGCAAGCTTCATCCATTACCGGAAAAAATGGCGGCTTCCATGCGTGTAGGAAACCAGGTTTACTTTATGAGCACACTGGACGACCCCAACCTATTTATGGATGTGCCGCATTTCCATTTTAATGCTCAAAGTGATAATGGAACAAAAATGAGTATGTACCGGAAAGATAATCATAAAAATACTTATGAAGGAATTGACAGAGCAATCAAGCTGATTCCATTCCCTAATGATCCGGAATACGTTTACCTGCAACCACAGCACTCCCACAAGGTGTTTGATATACCCGGTGGCAGCAAAGAAGCAGGAACCGGGATTATTCTATTTAAACAACAAGGGTCGGATAATCAACTTTTTAAAATAATTCCGGTTGATGGAGCTGACAACACTTTTTTTATTCAATCAAAAATCAGTGGGTTATACATTACCTCGCACGGTAATGGCAAGACACTTACGCAGGAAGCAAAATCTGGGAAAGACGATCAAAAGTGGGTATTTACACAAGTAAAAGGGGAAGAAATTGCCCCGCCGCAAGGAGGTTATCGCTTCTCCGTGCAGAATGTAAAATCCAACAAATATATAAACTTTCAGGGCCTGGGTCCTGACGCAAAAGGTCGCGGTGCTAAAATGGACCTCGAACGCATGACCCATGAGCAGAAATATGCTACCGATCGCTATTTCAGGCTAAAACCCACCGGCACTAACGATGACTATTACTATATCCAGCCAAACCACAAAAGAACCAATGTGTGGAATGTGACTGACGGCAAAACACATCCCGGTAACCAAATGGAACTATGGACCATACAAAATGAAAACAAGCAACAATTCCGTTTTGTGTATGCCGGTGAGCCTTTGACTTACTACATTTATTCCCGCCTGAACGGTGGAAATGATCTAGTAATGGAAGCTGATAATAATCGCATTGACCAGGAAGGCTGCCCCGTGCAAATCAATAATTTCAACGGGCAGGATAACCAAAAATGGCGCCTGCATATTTATCAAAACTGGGTAATGCCTCCTGCTGGTCAGAATTTCTATATCAAATGCGCATATTGTAATAATGAGTATTGGGATCCGGATGGAGATAATGGTGATCCGGGCAAAGGAATTAAAAACTGGGCGCTGGATAATGGTAGTGATAGAATTTTCCGCGTGATGTCCGCGAAAGACGCCCGGTGGGTGGTAATAGAAAATCAAAAAAGCAAGAAATTCGTTGCAGTTCCTTCCAATACCGCCAAAGAGGGAACTCAAATTATCCTCTACCACCGTACTAATGGTAACGATCAGAAATTTGCCCTGGAATTTCTCTCTCCAACCACTTTTTCTATTCGCACTAAACACTGGAAAGCACTGGATGTCTATGGCGATTCAGAATCAGGAAACGAATGGAAAGAAAACGGGCGGAAAATCCAGCTGAAAACCCAGAATTATACTCGTGATAAGTGCTGGCAACTTATTTATGCGGATGGCCCGAAAAAAGGACAACCCTATCATTGGCCGGAAAAAGAATAACAAAACACATTGAGGTCGGTTTTCAACCGGCCTTTTTTATACCCGCTTAGCTGTAGCTCTGTTATTCATGCTTACAATGGAGGCCGGAGTCTTCTGTTGACTAAACCGAATGGCTTGGCAAAAATTAAAAAGCAACCATCCAGGCGATCCCTTTCGAATAAATTGATTCATAGCACACCCCAGTGAACTTTTTATTCATTTAGTGGTTAATAAAAAAACATCTACAAACTGGCAAACAAGCCCTTAAAATCTGAATATCAACAAATCAAATATTAATTAAACCACGCTATCATGAAAAACAAATTGATTAGAAAAACAAAACCAGGAATTTTAGTCCTGGCACTCATCGCGGGATTTGCATTCAGCAGCTGTGATTCTCCTTCCGGTGACAAAGACATGGGCAACAATGAAGCAGTAAGTGAAACTGATGCTGAAAAAGAAACTATGAACATCAGCAAACAGGAAGTTCTGGATGCTCAGAAAACCTGGGGCGAAGGAATTGTAACCATTGGAAAAGCTTACTCCGAAGATGGCGATTATGTAGCTGCAGCACGCAAGCACATTGAGACTTTGTATGGATACGACATGGGAGAAGTTCTATTCAAGCCAACACTGGCAGCTGAAAAACAATTCAGAACGAGCTTCGAAGGTGCATTGTCCTACTTTGTTGGCCACAATGAAAACTATCCGGAAGACCACGGCTTTGCCATTAAACCCTGGACTAATGTGCGCTGGGAAAGCACCGGGATAATCACAGAAGGCAATATGGCTGTTGCAATGGGTAATTACTACTTCACCCCTGCTGACGGTTCTGATGAGGTGAAAGTAGAATATACCTTTGGTTATACAAAAGATGATGAAGGGAACTTGAAGATAATCCTTCATGGCTCCCACCTGCCATACTCAGGATAAAAAATACTTTCTTATCTATGAAAAAAAGGCCGGCAAACACCGGCCTTTTTAATGCGATTCACCAGATATTTTCGCCTACAGCTTTCCCTTAAGGTACTTTCCTGTATAACTGCCCTGTTGTTTTACAAGCTCTTCCGGAGTGCCTTCAAACACAACATTACCACCCTGTTCACCTCCTTCGGGCCCAAGGTCAATAACATGATCGGCGCACTTAATCACATCCATATTATGCTCGATCACCAGCACCGTGTGCCCTTTCTTTATCAAGGCTTCAAAGGAGGCGTACAGCTTGTTTATGTCATGAAAGTGCAAGCCGGTTGTGGGTTCATCAAAGACAAAAAACAATGGTTTGTCAGTAAATCCGCGGGAGAGAAAAAACGCCAGCTTAATGCGCTGAGCCTCCCCACCCGACAGGGTGCTTGAAGGCTGCCCCAGCTTTACATAACCCAGGCCCACATCATCCAGCGATTGCAGTTTTTCCACAATACGCTTTTCCCCGGTCGTACTTTTGTTGCTGCTGAAAAACTCCATGGCTTCACTTACCGACAGGTTGAGAATTTCGCTGATATTTTTACCATGATATTCAATATCCAACACCTCTTCCTTAAAGCGGCGGCCTTTGCACTCCTCGCAGGTCAACTCGATATCCGCCATAAACTGCATTTCTATCTTCACCTTGCCCTCTCCTTTGCACACCTCACATCGTCCGCCTTCAATGTTAAAGGAGAAAAAACCAGGCTTATAGCCACGGTTTTTTGCCAGTGGCTGTGAGGCATACAGGATGCGGATCTCATCATAGGCTTTTACATAGGTAACCGGGTTCGAGCGTGATGATTTCCCTATTGGATTCTGATCCACCATTTCCACATCGGATATCATGCTGATATCGCCACTCACCGATTTATGATGCCCGGTTTTACCGGCATAACCCCCCAGCCGCTTTTTAACTGCGGGATAAAAAACATCTTTTATTAATGAAGTTTTTCCGCTGCCCGATACTCCGGTAACTACTGTCAGTACATTGAGTGGTATCTTCACATCTATATTCTTCAGGTTATTCTGAAAAGCTCCTTCCACCAGGATAAAATCCTTCCATTTCCGGCGAGTGCCCGGCACCGGGATCTCCATCTTTCCTGACAGGTAGCGGGCCGTATAACTGCTCTTATGCTTGAGCAATTCATCAAAACTGCCTTGTGCCACCAGTTCTCCACCATGGATTCCGGCATCAGGACCGATATCAATCAATTGGTCGGACTCCTTCATAATATCCTCATCATGCTCCACCACGATCACTGTATTTCCAAGTTGCTGCAGCTTCTTCAGTACACCAATCAGGCGGTGATTATCACGCGGATGCAGGCCTATGCTTGGCTCATCCAGAATGTACATGGAACCCACCAGACTGCTACCCAGTGAAGTGGCCAGGTTGATCCGCTGCGATTCGCCCCCTGACAGGCTTGACGACAGCCGGTTCAGCGTAAGATACCCAAGTCCGACATCAGCCAGAAAGTTCAGCCGGTTTCGGATTTCAACCAACAATCGTTTGGCAATCTCAAAATCATGGCGGCTAATTTCCAGCTCTTTGAAGAAAGATATCAGGTCCTGCACCGGCGTTAGCACCAGGTCTATGATCGACTTTTTATCCAGCTTCACCCAGGAAGCATCTTTACGCAGCCGGGTGCCACGGCAATCCGGGCAGGTGGTTTTACCGCGATAGCGGGAAAGCATCACTCGGTATTGTATCTTGTATGCCTTCCGCTCCACGTATTCGAAGAATTCATTGATGCCACCAAAATAGGAGTTACCGCTCCACAGCAATTCCTTTTCATCTTGTGTAAGATCCGCGTAAGGCTTGTGTACCGGGAAATCAAAATAATGAGCATTCCTGATAAGCTTGTTCTTCCATTTGCTCATCTTCTCCCCTTTCCAGGCCGCCACGGCATCCTCATACACTGAAAGCCGCTTGTCGGGTACCACCAGGTCTTCATCAATTCCAATGATGCTACCGTACCCTTCGCAACGCTTGCAGGCACCATAAGGATTATTGAAGCTGAAGAAATTTGCTGATGGCTCTTCAAATTCTATATTATCAAGTTCAAATTTACTGGAGAAGTGATGAATATCAGCCTGCCCGTTGTTAATAATCTCCAGCTTGCAGGTTCCCTGTCCTTCATAAAAAGCGGTCTGTATTGAATCTGCCACGCGGTTGTCCCAGTCCTTATCATCATAATGTACTTTCACGCGGTCAATCACCAGGCATAGCTCTTTTAACCTGGCGTATCTATTAAGCTCTTCAAGCATATCACCAATCCGGAGTATATCGCCATTTATCTTCACGCGTGCAAAGCCTTGCTGCTGCATGATCTCCAGGGCATCTTTCACTGATCGGCCTTCCCTTATCTGTACCGGTGCCAGGATAAGAGTTTTAATCCCCTCCTTTTTTGTTTTCATGAAATCCAGCACATCGGAAACCGTGTGCCGCTTCACCAGCTCACCACTAACGGGTGAATAGGTTTTACCCACGCGTGCAAAGAGCAGCTTCAGGTATTCATAGATTTCCGTGGTTGTTCCAACAGTGGATCGCGGGTTGCGGGTATTCACCTTCTGCTCAATGGCAATGGCAGGGGCTATGCCTTTAATGTCGTCCACCTCCGGCTTTTCCATGCGCCCCAGAAACTGCCGGGCATAGGAGCTAAGGCTCTCCACGTAGCGCCGCTGCCCCTCGGCATAAAGCGTATCAAACGCCAGTGAGGATTTCCCGGAACCAGACACCCCGGTTATCACCACGAACTGGTTACGGGGGATTGCAACACTAAGGTTCTTTAGATTATGAACCCGTGTTCCCTTTATTATGATATTTCTTTTTGGATCGATATTTGTATTTGTTGTGTTCATTTGCAAAACCGGCACTTTGATTAACGTTCTTTAACAAAAATATGAGCTGAATTTAATATGTATAAATTGTCTGAATTGTAAGGAATACGCAGCTTTCAACAAATTGTTCTTTATAAGGCGACAAAATTACTGAAAAATCACTTGTTTTTTATTATTGACCTACTTATATTTGTGTCAGAGTATTTAAAAAGAATTTCTTCAAATAAAATTTAACAGGAGGACCGACTATAGACAAAATTTACCCTTAAGTTATTAAACAAGAAAGGTAAATTTATGCAGAACCATTTAAGCGATCAGCAACTGATCCGCCAATACTTAGATGGTAATCAGTCGGCTCTTGGAAAAATCATCCAAAAGCACCAGAACAAAGTATTCGGTTATATCCTGATGATGGTCAAGGACAAGGACCTTGCTGAGGATATATTCCAGGATACGTTCATCAAGGTAGTCAAGAAACTCCAGTCCGGCTCTTACCAGGAAGAAGGAAAATTCCTGCAGTGGGTAATGCGCATCGCGCACAACCTGGTGATTGACCATTTTCGCCAGGCCAGGCGTGTGTCTATGGCCCGTGGTACGGACGAGTATGACATTTTTGATACCATCGACATGATGGAAGGTTCAGTGGAAGATCAGATTATCACAAAACAGATCCATGATGATGTGCGAAAGCTCATCCAACATCTGCCCGAAGAGCAGAAACGGGTGCTCATTATGCGTCATTATGGCGATATGAGCTTTAAAGAAATCGCTGAGAAAACAAATGTAAGTATTAATACAGCCCTCGGTCGTATGCGTTACGCGCTGATCAATCTGCGAAAACTCATTGACGAGAAGAAGCTTGTGCTTACAACCGATTAATGTAAAAATTTTTTGGGTTTTTAATAATAAGCAGATTTCTCTTCCGTTTGTTCTAGACATAAACCAACACATGTCTATGAATACAACATTTACTTTTGAAGAGATTTCTCAATTCTCAGATGCTGAAATCGACCGTTTTATTGATGTATTTCTCATCAACGGAGAACATCATCACAAGCCCGGCAGTTCCGTGATAGATAATATTCTGAACTTTGCCAGGGTGTACTCACACCCCCTGGCACCAAATAACTATCCCGGTATCATTGATAATTGATATTGCCGGTGTTTGCATATCTTTGCAACAAACACCAGGATATGCAAAAGAAAGAACGATTTGAAAAGGTTTTAGGTTATTTCTCTGAACAGCAACCAATAGCTGAAACGGAGCTGGTGTATGCCAATCCGTACCAGTTGTTGGTTGCTGTTATTTTATCCGCCCAGTGCACCGATAAGCGTGTGAATATGCTCACCCCTCCTTTTTTCGCACGTTTTCCCGAACCTGAATCACTGGCGGCAGCTTCACAGGACGAGATATATTCTTATATTAAAAGCTGCTCATATCCCAATAACAAAGCCAAACATCTTTTGGGCATGGCTAAAACCCTGCTGGCAGAATTTAATGGCGTTGTTCCCCCGGATGTGAAAGAACTGCAGAAACTACCTGGTGTAGGCCGCAAAACAGCCAATGTAATTGCATCAGTGGTTTACAACAAGCCAGCCATGGCGGTGGATACTCATGTTTTCCGGGTGGCCGAACGGATCGGCCTTACTACCAACGCAAAAAATCCCCTGCAGGCCGAAAAACAACTCATCCGCTACATACCAGAAGAACAAATCCCGCTTGCCCATCACTGGCTTATACTTCACGGGCGCTACATCTGTACCGCGAGAAAGCCCAGGTGCAGCCAATGCCCCATCAGTGAGTATTGTCGCTACAATGAAAAATATCATGGCACTGAGTAAAAACTAATTCCAACTGATTATTATGATTATTGTATGGGCGGCTTAACGGTCTGCGGCTAC
>JBEPXQ010000033.1:0-10240 GCA_041641835.1 Bacteroidales bacterium | reverse complement strand
ATGGTTGGGATGATCCGCGCATGCCCACCATTTCAGGATTGCGCAGACGCGGATTTACTCCTGAAGCCATCCGGAAATTTGCACAGGGTGTTGGTATCGCCAAGCGTGAAAACCTGATTGACGTGGCTGTGTTGGAGCACAGTGTGCGTGAAGACCTTAATAAAAAAGCTCCCCGCTATATGGCCGTTCTGGCCCCCCTCAAGCTGGTGATAACCAATTATCCTGAGGATAAGGTGGAAGAAATGGACATCATCAACAATCCTGAGGATGAGCGTATGGGCAGCCGCAAAATACCCTTCAGCCGCGAGGTGTATATCGAGCGAAAAGATTTCATGGAAGACCCGCCGCGCAAATTTTTCCGCCTGGCACCCGGTAAGGAAGTCAGGCTTAAGAGTGCCTATATCATTAAATGTGAGGATGTGGTGAAGGATGCTGAAGGGAATATTACCGAAGTGCATTGCACATACGATCCGGAAACCAAAAGCGGTGGCGCCAATGCTAACCGCAAGGTTAAAGGAACCCTGCACTGGGTGTCTGTAAAACATGCTTTTGATGCCGAGGTGAGGCTCTACGACCGCCTGTTCCAGGACGAAAACCCGGGTAAAAATAAGGATGATTTTAAAGAATCGCTGAACCCGGAATCTCTTGAAATTAAATCGAATTGCAAGATGGAACCTGCCCTGAAAGATATGCAGCCGGAAGACAAAATGCAATTCCAGCGTATTGGTTATTTCTGCGTGGACCTGAAACACTCCAAACCAGGGCAGCCAGTATTTAACCAAACAGTTCCGCTTCGCGACAGCTGGTCGAAAAAACAAAAGCAACAGCAAAACCAGCCCGGCAGGAAAAAGTAATGAGACATAACTGATAAGAGCAGTACAAAAGCTTGCAAAACAATGCAAGCTTTTGTGCTTATGTATTGCCTCGCTTTTAGAATGGCTGATGATGTTTGACATTTCAAAGATAATCAGCCATTTTTGTACTAATTGATCATTCGATTAACGAATCAGTACAAAAACCCAATCCTTTTCTGAAAATATTTTTGCAGATTAAATAAATATTATCTTATTTTGCACTCTCATTGCCCGATGGTGTAATTGGCAACACGTCTGATTCTGGATCAGAAGAGTCCAGGTTCGAGCCCTGGTCGGGCAGCTAAACCGGCAGATAAGCCGGTTTTTTTATGTCTGGGTTTTTCCTTCGGGAAATTTGTTTGCGGCTGTTTCTTTCATCACGACAGACCTGTATGGAAACGGGATTTCAATTCCCTGACGGTCGAATTCCTTCTTCACCTGCTCATAAAGGTCACACTTCAGGTGAAACCCGTCACCATTATCGAGCGTCCACACCCAGGCACGAAGATTCACAGAATACTCGCCCAGGGATATTACCCGCACATTTACCCGCGGCTTTCCTTCCGCTATATCCTCTTCGCTCCTTTCATCCAACGACAAGTGATGTTCGATGGCAAGTTTTTGTATGATTTCCCGCGCCCTGTCAATATCACTGCCATAACTGATTCCGAAATCAACAAAATTGCAGATCTTAGCATCTTCTATACTTGAATTGACAATAGTTTCGTTGGAAATCACTGAGTTTGGAACTATTATCCGGCGATTTTCAAAATTGCGGATCACCGTGTGTCGCAGGGTGATATCCTCCACAGTACCAAAATAATCCGTTCCGATACGAATCAGATCACCTACGCGCATAGGTTGAAAGATCACGATAAAAATTCCACTGACGATATTGGCAAAAGCATGTTGTGAGGTAAACGCAATGATGGCGGTGAGAATACCGGCACCCGCGAAAAGTGTAACACCCACAGCCCTGAGTGGTGGAATTACGAAAAATATCACTACCAGTGCCACGATTAATACAATAAAGCTAATTGCATTTTTCAGGAAGTTGTATTTGGTGGCATCCACGTTGATTTTGGCTGTGGAGATCTTCAGAAAGCGTCCCAGCAGGTAACGCAGGAATTTTGCCACCAGCCAGGCCAAAAACAAAATGCCCAGGGCGATGAGCACATAGCGTAAGTTCTGATCTATCTGCATCTTAAATACTTTTTATCCGAATAAATTACGAAACAAATCCTCTACTCTTGAAACGGGTACAATTTCGATCTTATATCCGGATAAGTCAAGACCTTTTTTATTATATGAAGAAATAAACATTCGCTCAAATCCCAGCTTTTCGGCTTCGGATATCCGCTGGTCAATACGGTTCACGGCCCTGATCTCTCCTGATAATCCCACTTCTCCTGCAAAACAATCTTTCTGATTAACGGAAATATCTTCACTGCTGGATAATACTGCTGCGATCACAGCCATATCCAGCGCCGGATCATCCACCTTGATACCACCGGCAATGTTCAGAAATACATCTTTGGCTGCCAACCGGAAGCCGCTGCGTTTTTCCAGCACCGCCAGCAACATGTTCATCCGTCGCAGGTCGAAGCCTGTACTGGAGCGCTGCGGTGTGCCATAGGCTGCATTGCTCACCAACGCTTGTATTTCTATGAGCATAGGACGCAGGCCTTCCATAGTAGCTGCTATGGCAATGCCGCTCATGTTTTCATCGCGTTGCGAAAGCAGGATTTCCGAGGGGTTATCCACCTCGCGCAGGCCATTGCCCTGCATTTCATAAATCCCAAGTTCAGAAGTGGAGCCAAAACGGTTTTTCACCGACCGTATGATGCGATAGCCGTAATTCCGGTCGCCTTCAAATTGCAGTACGGTATCCACCATATGCTCCAGCACTTTTGGCCCGGCCAGTTGCCCTTCCTTGGTGATGTGTCCGATGAGGAAAACCGGCACCTGACTGCTCTTGGCGAACTTCTGCAACTCCGAAGCAGTCTCACGGATCTGTGAAATGCTGCCGGCAGAGGAATCCAGGTGGGAGGTGGTGAGGGTCTGGATGGAATCTATTACCAAAAGATCAGGTTTGATCTCATCAATAAAATTAAAAATCTCGTCTGTTTGCGTGGAGGTAAGCACAAAAGTATCTTCATTGCGATTGCCGATCCTGTCTGCACGCATTTTAATCTGTTGTTCGCTTTCCTCGCCGGATACATACATCACTTTTTTTCCTTGCATACGCAGGGCCACCTGCAGCATCAGGGTGGATTTACCAATTCCCGGCTCACCACCCACCAGCACAACCGAGCCGGGAACAATTCCGCCACCCAACACGCGGTTCAGCTCCTTGCTGGCAGAAGAAACACGCTGCTCGCCGGAATAAGTGATCTCATCTATCTTTACCGGATGCACGCGATGACCGGAAGAACGCCCCTTTGAACTCTTGCTGTCATCCTTTTGGATGATCTCCTCCACGTAGGTGTTCCATTCCCCACAAGAGGGACACTTCCCTATCCATTTGGAGGACTGCACCCCGCAGCTCTGGCAGAAATATGCTTTCTTTACTTTCGCCATACATCTATTTTAGCACGAAGATACAAATTTGTTTGACAGAATGAGTGCTGTATTTATACTGTAACTGCTTAGAAAAATAGATTTACAAATGTTATGTTTTAGTTAATTTCAATTTTTTGTGTTTTGTTAGTATGAAAATCAATAATTTCGTTTTTTATTAACTTAAAAACCAAATGAAAAACACCCAAAAATCATGCTTAATATTGGCATTAATAGCTTTTATAAGCATCTCCTGTGAAAAGGATGAAGAAAAAAATCTTTCTAATCCTAAGAATCTTCAATTAACAACACTTGAATTAGAAGAATTTACACCAGATAGTGAACAGGCTGTAAATCTTGTTAAACGTTTTTTTAAAGACAGAGATCATTATGCTGAGGAACAAACAGAATCTATTTCTGACTGGGAAGTATCTAAAGCATTTTGGACAATAGAAGCTGCAGCTAATTATCATTTTCCTTTACGTACAGAAAAATCGTTCAGCAGCATTCATATGGATTCTTCAATCTACGAATTGTCTTTCTTTACAGAAGAAGACGTAAATAAGGTCACTGGCGTTGATCTTTGTCACGTTTATGAACAGCTCAAGTCGTTTATTACTTCTATTACAGAAGATGAGGAAGTACAATTAGCTTATATTGATTTAGACCCTAGTCAAGCTGACGATCATTTTAGTATGAAGTTCAAAGTAGTTTATGGAGTGAGAGGCTGGCCTCCAATGGGAGATCTGCCAGAACCTTTACCTACAGGATGGTATAATGCATTACAAGCAGGAAATGAATTTGATATAAGAGTACATAATGTTCTTCCAATTAATAGAGACATGACCAGCCAGCAGTTAGGAGATCCATATTATCATAATAATATACTTGGAAGTTTAGGCCAATTCACTTTTTATGCCTCGAATAATATCGAATTATGGGGCCCCAAATCTTCAACTTTAACAGGATTCACAGCACTTAATTCCTACTGGAATAACTGGTTAAATACAACCTGGGAGTTGTTGGGATTATATCATGAAGCTATAATTAATTATAGGGTGATTCTTAGAGCAGAAATTATACCTGGAGAATATTATATTTCTGGACAACCTCGGGCATCTCACAATATGCATGTAACTTCTGCTAAATGGTATCCAAATTCCGAAGATATCGCTACACACTAATTATGAAATATATAAATACTTTTATCCTGTGCCTGCTCATTTCTTTTGTCCAGGCACAGGATTTCACCTTAAGGATCACGGATCCTACAACCAGTATTCAGCCTGATCAGGCAGTGGAATTCGGCAACTATTATTTTGTGCCAATTTATTCAACTCCTCCACATTACATTTCGATAACAGATTCATCAAACGCATTTTATGCATTGGGAAATATTCTCAGCAATAAAAGTCCTAAAGAAAAGAAAATAATCAGAATCGATACCTCTGGTTCATACTCCATATTCCATGCTGATACTTTTGACTCGAATCATAACATATTGGATCTAAAACTATTCAAAAGAGATACTTGTGTTGAGATAATTGGTTTGTGTAAACATAAAAGTAATCAAAAAAAATACCTGTTTAGTATCCGAATAGATAAGCATTTCAATGTACTGAGTAAAATGTCCAGCTTTATTCCGGATAATGAAGTCAATGATATATATAAAATCATGGAAAATTACCCGGGCAAGAGATATATTGCGCTGGGTGTTTCAACTGATACAACATATTATACCAGGTTGAGTTTTGCAGAAGTGGACAGCAATTTAAATGTTTTGCAATTCAGAAATCTGCATCAACTTAACTTTCCGGCACTACTTGCTAAAATTGTAGAGTTCGAAAATTTTATTTATATCGCTCCGGTTACTCATCTTTCCATTTATAAAATCGCAAAAAATAGCTTCAATATAATTGACACTCTTCACATACCTAATTTTTCGGAAACTATACCCAATGGGTTATCCTTTTATCATTATAATGATTCCAGCTTCATAACCCCGGAAATATGGAAAAGCCTTCAAATTCCCCCTGATTCCATTGATGGGATTACGCTTTACAGGCGATTTATTGACGGTTCGGTAGTTGATACCATGAAATTTTTCAACTACGACACTTCACAAATGGCCGGTTATAATTGTATGGATAAATACCACCCGGACAGCATGTTCTTTGTAGGTACGTATAACAATTCGACCAGGAAATTATTTGGTTCTCACAACACCTGGGTCATGATATCCAGTATCGATATTGAAAAGAACAAAGTACACTGGATTAAATATTATGGTGGTGATACATATTATTATACATTCAACGTATTGGCCACTTCTGACGGCGGCTGCCTTGTAACTGCCGGTGCTTACGACTGGTTTTTAAACCCAACAGCTAAAGAGTTTGACTTGGTGGTTTTAAAAATAGATGCCAAAGGAAATATTGTTTCTGCGCCGGAAAACAAATGCCAAGGCCATGTTATGTCTTTTACGCTTTATCCTAACCCGGTGCAGGACAAAATAAGGATAAGGAACGACAGAAATGCTGATATTCATGCTATCAGTTATCACATTATTGACATGCAGGGAAAAACTCTTCTCCAACATGGGTTGGATTTTTCTTCTTCTGAAATAACAATTGACACCCAATCTCTTAAACCTGGGGCTTATATCATTCTTATTAAAAATGAAAATAAAATTTTACTGCGAAGTAAATTTATTAAGAAATGATTTTTTTCATTGTAAAATAATCAGCCACTGTGAGAAGCTTTGCTCTTCCGAAGACCACCGTGTAACATCAGTAATGGTCTGCCTTTTTCCACCACAGAACCGTGGCTATATAACCAGCCAGGCTTGTCAGGACAAGGATAATAAAGCTGACAGGGAGCAATGACATTCCCGGGGTTTCAGCAGGCAGGGTATTGATACCAGGCACAGACCAGGGGTAATATGCCCCGGCACCTCCCATGGCAGCAAATTGCGCCGTAAGCACTGTGAAAATAATGAAGACCAGGGGAACAAAGAACCCCCGTCCAATGCCGGCCACGAAAGCCACAGGTGTTATCAGAAGCAAGGAATATAAGGCTGTGCTAAAAAAAACAGATGCTGCTTCCGAAAGCATCCCTGTTTCCCAGCCGGTGACACCGGTCAGTTTGCCCACAGCTAATCCAGCTAAAAACATAATCAGGCTGAGCAAGACACACCAAAGGGAAATAAGTATCAGCTTGGCAGCCACAAAAGAATGCCTGGAAACAGTTAAAGCCAGCATGTCCTTAAGCGTACGGTCCGCATGTTCACGTCCGAAAACCCAGGTACAAATAAAACCAAATCCGATCAGCCCAATCACAGCTACAGACTGGTTTAGTACAGTGAGATAGCTGTTCCAGGAATTATCTCCAAACATGGAAGCTTTAGCTGCTACAAGCCCTAATTTTGCTGCCACAGCAGGATTTTGGGCAATATACATCAGCAACCCCAGCATAAGCGGAATAAAAATAAAAAAGCCAATGCTGATACCGAATATCTTTGTCCTGTGCAGCTTAATTGTTTCAGTAGCGAAGGTTTGATACAGTTGCATTTTAATTGGTTTTTACCGGTTCAGAATCTATTGTATCTGATTTATCGTCAATCACACGTAAAAAATATGATTCCAGGTTTTCCGTATTTACCTGTAAAAGCTGAGGCGGACAGCCTGATGTCACCAGGTATTCCGAAACAATATCCGGTTCTTCAATGGCATGAGGATCATTGATAACTATCCGACCGTTTTGCATCTTTACATCACGGAATTTTTGTTCCAACACTGCCTGTGTATGATCCATTTCCCTGGCTTTTACATGCAGTTCTTTTTTATAGAGCTTGTCCAGTTCATCAGCATTAAACTCCCTGATTAGCCTGCCGTGATGAATAATACCAATGCGGGTGGCTGTTTTGGCTATTTCTCCCAGGATATGACTTGAAATAAAGATAGTTACGCCTATGTTTTCAGCCAGATTCTTCAGCATTTGTCTTACTTCATATATCCCGGCAGGGTCAAGACTGTTGGTAGGTTCATCCAGTATCAGAATATCAGGGTGGTGGATCAGGGCCTTTGCCAGCCCCAGGCGTTGCGCATTACCCTGGGAAAGATGCTTTGCCTTGCGCCTGCTGTATGGTTGCAGCCGCAATTCCCGGATAATACGCGACACAGCTTCCCTGTCACTGATCCCGCGAAGGCGCCTAATGATTTCCAGGTTTTCCTCCACCGTCAAATTGGAATAGGAATAAGGGATCTCTACCATGTAACCCACACGTTTCCACAAGGCATTATGGCCTGCATGAACTTTCTTCCCGTGGATAAAGGCTGATCCGGCAGAAGGAGCGATCATCCCCAGTAACATACGGATCGTGGTGGATTTCCCGGCACCATTCAGCCCCAGGAAGCCATATATCTCACCTTTGCCCACGTGCAGGTCCAGGTCGTCCACAGCCTTCACCTGCCTGTATTGCTTTGACAAACCTCTGGTTTCAATTACTGTGTTCATTCTTACCATATTTCAGATTATTATAAACCGTATCAAATGCCTGCTTCAGTTCCTGCTGATAGCTTGTTTCTCTTTTCTGATTAAGAAAGCGGATAAACACGCCATCTGTGCAGTACAGGAACAGATCAGCGATCTGCTGTGCAGTGGAATCTGTGCATATCTCACCGGACTTCATAGCTCTGCCAATTGCCAACTCCCATTGTCTGATCTCATTTTCATACATCTCCTGCTCCATCTTCATAAATTCAGGAAAGCGGCTGACCGCCTCAAACATCAGGAAGAAAAAATTCACCGACTGTGATTCCTTTCCCGCTGTTGTCATTTCATCTATCCGGGCAAAAGAATCTCCGATATCATCCAGATATTGATGGTAGAACTCGTACAATGATTCCTTTGGATAAGCAGAATAATCCACCTTTCCCATTTGAAAAAACATCAGCACGATCTCTTTAAACAGCTCTTCCTTGCTGTTGAAATAATGATAAAAGGCCCCTTTTGACAAGCCTGTTTTCTCCACCAGTTCTTTCATGGTGACATCCCTGTAACTCTTTTGAAGAAAGAGCATAAGGGAAGATTTCATTATAAAATCCTTGGTGTTTTTCATAATAAACCGACCGTTTGGTCTGCAAAGATAGATGAATGTTTTTCAGAAGTCAAGAAAAAAACTGGAAATTATTTAGAGGATTAGACAGGTAGAAGAAGTAAGCAACCCGACAGGAAAGGAGCAACATATACGTTATACCCCAGAAGCTTATTTTCCGATATTTATACCGGTATCTTCTTTTAATTTCGGATAATATTGAACTGACAGTAATCATCCTTTCTTTTTACCACCTTCCCGTTACCTTTCCCGGATCTCATCCAGCGTATCCCCTACCTTTTGATGAAGCTCCTCTATGCTTCCGTCGTTGCGGAAAACATAATCAGCGGCTTCAATGCAGGCTTTCAGATTCTGCTTATTAGGATCATCAGACTGCATCTCGCGCTGTTCGTTCCCGATAAAAGTATCAAAGCTCACTTTGTCGGTTTCTGAACCTCTTTGTAGAATCCGGTGATAACGCGTTTTGGGATCAGCATCCACAGCAAACAGGTAAAAGCTGCCTTTTTGCTGCAGAGCTTCCACCTCACCCGGAGTGCGGATACTTTCTATCACGCAATCGTCATCCGATTTTTCCGCCCGGTGGTATAGTTGCTCAGCTATGTAGGAAGGTGTATGCTTTGCCCGCAGGTCGTTGGCCACCTCCACAAAGCTGTCGCGGTTAACCGGCATTCCGCGGCGCTTAACTTCTTCCGTGAGAAAATCCCTTACTGAAAAATGCAGAAAGCTTTCCTTCTCCCGCAGGTATTCCACGATAGTGCCCTTACCTGCTCCCAGTGTTCCCGTAATCCCGATAATGATCATAAATAACGGTTCTCCTTTCTCAATTGGTCAATCCATTTAGGTTCGTTTTCCACCGGCTGAAATTCGAGTATCCTGTTCAGCAGAGCTTCCGGCTCATCTTCCACAATAATATTCTCACGGTGCAGTGGTTTCACGAATTGCTCCTGCACGCCTTTGTTCATCATCTTTATCAGATCATCATAATAATGCTCCGTGTTCAATATCCCCGCAGGTTTCCTGATGTAGCCCAACTGAAGCATGGTCACCACTTCAAACATTTCATCCAACGTGCCAAATCCCCCGGGCAGCACTATAAATGCATCCGAAATCCGGATCATCATCTTTTTGCGTTCCATCAGGTCCTCCACCACATGCATCTCTGTAACCTGCCCATGGGCAATCTCTTTATCAATGAGTCCTTCGGGAATAACACCGGTAACGGTACCTCCTTTTTCAAGAACAGCATCCGCGATGGCACCCATCATCCCGATGTTGCCGCCTCCATAAACCAGCTCCAGACCATTCGCGGCAAATAAGCGGCCCATTTCTTCTGCACCCCGACGGTAGGCCGGCTTTTTACCGATGGATGACCCGCAGAATACGGATATCTTTTTTATCATATGTTCTGAAATTGATCAACAAAAATAACAAATCTACCGGGCACTTCTACCTCAAATTAGCTGTATTTATTATTCGTTTTTAACATCTGTTTGTTATTGTTTTGTTCTCATTTACCAGATAGTTGGTCGCGCGTATATCTTACCGTAATTTGCTATAACCTGGTTCTTGTTTCCTTCTGGTTTGGTTCTTGTTTGGTTCTTGTTTCGTTCTAAGTTTATTAAAAGAAGCCTTGAATAATACCAGAAGGAAAAAAGTAGAAAATAACTCCCGATTTTGATCTGATCACGTAATTTTAATTGTTGTAATGTAA
>JBEPXQ010000032.1:0-10328 GCA_041641835.1 Bacteroidales bacterium | reverse complement strand
TGAACCTTAAAGCCGGGGATGCTCTGTATGATTTTCACACCGGCTTCATGCAGCTTTTGTGTCCAGTATATGTTTGCCTTTTCATCAAAACGTGCTTTTAGCTCCATGAAAACAGTTACCGATTTTCCGTTTCTTGCTGCATTTATCAAAGCATTAATCACCTTGGAATCCCTGGCTACCCGGTAAACCGTCATTTTTATGGATTTTACATCCGGATCCATCGAGGCCTCTCTCAGCAGATCAATGATGTAATGATATGACTGATATGGATAATGCAGCATGATGTCTTTTTCCCGGATGGCATCCAGCAGGCTTCTTCTGTTTTCAAGGTCTTTGTGTGGCAACCGCCTGATCTTTTCATAAACAAGATTTTTGCTGCCGACATTCGGGAAACCGATAAAATCCTTAAAGTTGTGGTATCTTCCGCCTTTTACTGAAACATCATTTTTTGTGATATGCAGCTTCTTTTTAACCGTTTTAAGAAGATCATCCGGGATGTGCTTGTCATAAACAAACCTTAAAGGGGTGCCTTGTTTGCGCTGCTTCAGGCTTTCTGACATTCGGTCAATAAAACTCTTGGAAATGTCATTGTCGATATCCAGCTCAGCATCCCTGGTGAATTTAATAGTATAGGCTCTGAACTGATTATAACTGAACATGGAAAATATCTTATGCAGAAAATACCTGATGATATCGTCCAGGATAATAATATACCTTTTCCCTGCATCTGACGGTAGCACAACAAACCTGTCCAGGTTATCTGGCACACGGATCAGGGCGTAATTGTGTTTCGGCTCCTTTTCTTCATCATTATACATGTCAACTGCAAGGTAAATGGATTTATCCTTTAAGGAGGTAGCGGGGTCAAATTTCTTAAGGATGATGGGGAACAGATTCGGCCTCACAGTTTTATCAAAAAACTGCTCGATGTACCTGCGATGATCCTCATTTAACTCCTGCTCGTTAATCACATGGATGTCTTCTTCAGCAAGCTTCCTGATTAATCTTCTATAGATTGAAGTAAAACGCTTTTGCTGCTCAATCACCATGTCATTGATCTTCGTCAGTGTTTCCTGAGGATCAAAATCCACATAATCATAATTTCTTTCATCAAATTTTGCCATGCGGCTGACACTGGCTACTCTAACCCTGAAAAACTCATCCAGGTTATTTGAAAATATTCCAAGAAATCTGATTCGCTCAATAAGTGGTGTTTCCTCATCAGCAGCCTCCTGCAACACGCGCTCATTAAAATACAGCCATGAAATTTCCCGGTTAATAACCTTGTTTTTTTTGATTTTTGACATGTAAATAACTTTACCACAAATGTAATCAGTTTAACGCACTTTTACACATTTCTATAGAGGATTTACTAACCGGGATAATGAATTGGCACTATTTGATATAATATATTTAAGGATTTTGGTTTAATTGGAAAAGATGGAAAAACTATGTACATCAATTGATTAAGCACGCAACTAATTGGTCAGTATATTAAAGTTGAAGTTGAAGTATGGAAATGATAACATAAACTTATAAAACGTGGTAATTTCGATATCAGAATCTATCTTTCAACAACAAGTGGTTAGTTATAATCTATCCTGAAAGATATAAATATCAGAAAACAAAAAAGTAGAACGATATGTTTATACTGGACATAACGCTAAAACATTTGAATTACAATTTAGTAATTGCAAATAGAAAAGTAATTGTTTTCTGTAAAAAGCCGGAAATGGAATTATGAAGCTATCAGGGTATTTCAGCGGATTTTATTGTTATAGCGTGATTCCTTTTGCCGCTAATATTTGGATTACATGACCAAATGCCATACATTTGCAATTGTAAATCAAAATAGTCATTTCAAGAACATATGAATTAATATTAAATAATATTAAAATCGATTAGCTATGAGGAAAATTGTTGAAAAGACTTTGGCAGTATTAACTGCATTCGTATTTGTAATGTTGGGAAGCAGCCAGCTTTCGGCCCAGGAGGATGAAGATGGATTTACTATTGGTGGTGCAATGCGCTATAATGTTATCTACACCGATTATGAAAGCTCCGGTGGAGCCACCAATCCTGCTTTCACCTGGGATACCTGGAGGCTTAATGTGGATGGAACCATGAAAGGTGTTGATCTCAGTTTTGAATATCGTTTTTATCCAACCTTTGGTACACATTTTATCCACCATGGTTTTTTGGGATATGGATTTAATGACAAGGTTTACATGGAGCTGGGGGTAACGCAAGTGCCATTTGGTATCGAAACCTATGCCTCGCATTCATGGTGGTTTACCGGTGCTTATTATGTTGGATTGGAAGATGATTATGATATGGGTATCAATTTTGATATCACCCCAACTGAAAAGCTGAAAATTTCACTGGCATATTTTCGCCAGCAGGAGCCTGAAGGACCTCGCTATAATGGTGTGGTTACTTTTGGAAACTCCGGCCCAGGGCGCTATTCCTATGATGTTGTGCCTACAGGAGGTGAATTGGTGGTTGGAAATGACACGCTGATGGCAAGCCTGCGTGAGCTCAACCAGTTTAATGCCAGAATTGCCTATGATATCAATGATGACTGGGAGATTGGAGCCTCCGCTCAAATGGGTCAGCTTTATAATAGTGTTGCTGACGTAAGCGACTGGACAACTGCTTTTGCAGGCCATGTGGTTGGTAACTTTGGCAACTTCAACCTGAAAGCTGAATATATTATGTATGATTACACCGCTACCTCCGATGCCGGAACAGACCTGGAGGTGGTTCAGATGGGCGCTTACGGCTATGAATATTTCGGTGGTGATGGCTACTCAGGTGGTGTAGCGGCTCAGGCCAATCTTTATATAGCAGGTCTTGCTTATACAATTCCTGTTGATTTAGGCCCGATCAGCAGCATTCAGCCTTATGTGGATTACACGCTCATTGATAAAACCAATGAAAATTTCCATGACACACATCACTTAATTCCTGGTTGTCTTATTACAGCTGGAAACATCTATACCTATGTAGATTATGCTATGGGTAAAAACCAGCCCTGGCTCACCAATAGCTTTGGTAAAGGACTTGGTACAGGTGTTGAAGACCCGGAATGGAACGCACGTCTTAACATTAATATCGGTTACTATTTCTAAAAAATATTTTCAGGGGCAGCAGTTTTATAAATGTTGCCCCTGTCATTTTAATTTTAGCCATTAAAGCAAAGCCTATGGCAGATAAAATAAAAGTTGAAAATCTTTCCGTAATCTTTGGGAAGAAGGTTAAAGAAGCTAGAAAGCTCCTGGATCAAGGGCTTGGAAAGGACGAAATACTTAACAAAACAGGCTGCACTGTGGCAGTGAATAACGCTAATTTTACCGTTAAAGAAGGTGAAATATTCGTGGTTATGGGTCTGTCAGGCAGCGGGAAATCTACCTTGCTGCGTTGCTTCAACCGCCTGATTGAGCCTACCACCGGAACGGTGATCCTGGATGATATCAATATAACCGAGGTAGATCATAAGAAGCTGAGAAAACTGCGAAGAGAAGATATGAGCATGGTTTTCCAGCATTTTGGTTTGCTTCCCCATCGCACTGTGTCTTCTAATGTTGCTTTTGGGCTTGAAATCAATGGAGTTGATGAAAAGGAGCGAAAGAAAAAAGCCTATGAAGTTATTGAAACCGTGGGGTTGAAAGGCTATGAAGAAATGATGACAGGCGAACTCAGTGGCGGAATGCAGCAACGGGTAGGGCTTGCCCGTGCCCTGGCCAATGATCCGAAGATCATGCTGATGGATGAGGCATTCAGCGCCCTGGACCCCCTGATCAGGAATAATATGCAGGATGAGCTTATCGCTCTTCAGGAAAAGCTTCAGAAAACCATCCTGTTTATTACCCACGACCTGGATGAGGCGCTGAAACTTGGCGACAGAATTGCCATTATGAAAGACGGGCACATCGTGCAGGTGGGAACACCAGAAGAAATCCTCACCAACCCGGCAGATGAGTATGTTACCTCTTTTGTGGAAAATGTTGACAGGGGCCGGATTGTTACTGCCGGTACTATCATGTTTGAAAATCCCGAACATATCCGGTTCAAAACTGCCGGACCGGCCATTGCACTTAGAAAAATGCGGGAAGTTGGTGTTACTTCCTTGCCTGTGGTGGATGACGAAAACAAATTTATAGGTTTTGTTAAGGATAAAGATATGCTGGATCTAAAAAATCAGGGCAAAAAGTCCATAGAAGACAAAGTATATCGTGATCTGAACACTGTGTATGAAGAGACTCCGGTTGCTGAAATGCTGCCGCTTTTTCTCGATTCCGACCTAAACCTGGCTGTGGTGGATGATAATAAAAAACTTTTAGGAGTTGTTGTGCACTCATCTGTAATTGGTGAAATGGTTGGTATGGAAACTGAGGAAGTAAAACAGATCAGGGAAGAAGGTCTTGAAAGTTCAACCACTGAAGACGGAGGAACAAACAATGGATAAAATTGAAATTGGAAATTCTGTAGAAAAAGGAATAAACTGGCTTTCAACAGAGGCCAGCGCTTTTTTTGATGCCGTAACCACCGGAATTGATGCAATGGTTAGTGGTTTTCAAACCGTTCTATTAACCATTAATCCTTTTATATTAATGGCCTTTTTTACACTGCTCACCTACTGGATGATTGCCAGGCACGACGGAGCATTCAAAAAGGCAGGGTTTAAATCTGCTATTGGATTAACCATTTTTGTTGCATTAGGGCTGCTTCTTCTTTACGGAATGAACTTTTGGGAAGAAGCCATGCAAACACTTGCCCTGGTAATATCATCAGCCATCATTGCGCTTGTGATAGGAATTCCTCTGGGCATCTGGGCCTCAAGAAATGATACAGTTGAAAGCATCATCAGGCCAATCCTGGATTTTATGCAGACCATGCCTGCCTTTGTTTATCTGATTCCGGCCATCCTGTTTTTCAGTGTTGGAAATGTACCGGGAGTAGTAGCTACGGTGGTTTTTTCTCTGCCTCCTGCAGTTAGGTTAACAAACCTGGGTATCCGGGGTGTACAGAAAGATGTCGTGGAAGCTTCCAAATCATTCGGAGCCACACCGCGTCAGCTGCTGTTTAAAGTCCAGATACCACTGGCTATGCCTACAATTCTGGCCGGAGTGAACCAGGTGATCATGCTGGCACTTTCCATGGTAGTAATTGCTTCCATGGTTGGAGCTGCCGGGCTGGGGCAGGCCGTGTACAAGGGCATTTTAACAGCTGATATCGGTCTGGGTTTTGAAGCCGGGCTCGGAATTGTTATCCTGGCTATTTTCCTCGATCGTTTAACCCAGGCTTTTGCACCAAAAAGATAAAAATCACAATAATATAAGAAATATACCATGTATTATAACTTCAAAAACCAATTTGATATGAAAAAAATGAACCTAAAGTCAATTATGGCAATTATCGCAGGTTTTGCGATGATTGTGATGACGGCCTGTAATGGTGGCCAGCAAGGCGACCAGGAAGAGGGCGACAAAAATGGAGCTGAATCCAAAGAAACAGTACAGATGCTTTATCCCAATTGGGCAGAGGGAATTGCTTTTACTCATCTTGCTAAAGTTGCCCTGGAAGAAAAAGGTTATGAGGTGGACATTAAGCCGATAGAACCGGGTCCTATTTATGCTTCACTGGCCAAAGGTGACGCTGATCTGTTTCTGGATGCATGGTTGCCTCACACACACGCCGATTACTGGGAGAAATTTGGTGATAAACTTGTGAAGATAGGAGAGTCATTCAGCAATGGTACTACCGGCCTGGTGGTTCCGCAGTATGTGGATATCGAAACCATCCCACAGCTTAATGAGCGCAAAGATGATTTCGACGGCAAGATCATCGGTATCGGAAGCGGTGCTGGTATTCATGCCAACACTGAAAAAGCTATTGAAGCGTATGAACTGGACCTCGAGCAGGTAACCTCAAGTGGGCCGGCCATGATGGCTCAGCTTCAAAAAGCATATAACAAAAAGGAGCCCATCGTTATTACAGGATGGAAACCTCACCACATGTGGGCAAATTATGATCTGAAGTATCTGGAAGATCCAAAGGATATCTATCCTAAAGATGTTTGCGCCATTGTTTCACGTACAGGTTTTGCAGAAGATTATCCAACACTGGAGAAATTTTTCAAAAATTTCAACCTGCAGGAGACAGAGCTTTATGACCTGATGTCTGAGATAAAAGATGCTGAAGAAGCTGAGGAAGCTGCAAGAAAATGGTACAAGCAGCATGAGGTTATGATTGAAAGCTGGTGGCCGGAAGATGTGGAAGAAGTAGCCGCTGAATAAAAGAAAAAATCCATAAAAAAAAGGTGTCCAATCAAAGGACACCTTTTTTTTGTCTTAATTTCTGATTTCAGCATTAATACGCAAAGAGCGGGAAGTCCTTCATCAGTTCGTTTACTTTGCCCTTTACCTTATTGATCACAGCCTCATCTTCCAGGTTAGAGATTACTTCGTCAATAAAATCAACGATGAGTGGCATATGCTCTTCTTTCATGCCCCTGGTGGTAACTGCCGGAGTTCCCACACGCAGCCCGGAAGTCTGGAAAGGCGAACGGCTGTCGAAAGGAACCATATTTTTGTTGATAGTAATATCGGCATTTACCAGGGTGTTTTCCACCTGCTTACCTGTAATATCCGGAAACTTGGTTCTCAGGTCGATTAGCATCAGGTGGTTGTCTGTGCCTCCCGAAATAACTTTATATCCCTTATCAATAAATGCCTTAGACATCACTTCAGCATTTTTCTTTACCTGAATAATATAATCCATGTATTCATCGGAAAGGGCCTCTCCAAAGGCTACAGCTTTGGAAGCAATAACGTGCTCCAGCGGGCCACCTTGCTGTCCGGGGAAAACGGCAGAATTAATAAGTGATGACATTTTGCGCACTGTTCCTTTCTTTGTGCTAATACCCCATGGATTTTCAAAGTCTTTCCCTATCAAAATCATTCCACCGCGTGGGCCACGCAGGGTTTTATGTGTGGTGGTAGTGATAATGTGGCAATGCTCCATCGGGTCATTGAGTAAGCCACGGGCAATGAGGCCTGCAGGATGCGCCATATCACACATCAGGATAGCTCCCACTTCATCAGCAATCTGGCGCATGCGCTCATAATCCCAGTCGCGTGAATAAGCAGATGCACCCGCTACAATCATTTTTGGCTTTTCTCTTTTGGCAATTTCAGCCATCTCATCATAATCAACCATGCCATCCTCTTCCCGTACATGATATGAAACCGGGTTGTAGAGCTTACCCGACAGGTTTACCGGCGACCCATGAGACAGGTGCCCGCCATGTGCCAGATCCAGGCCCATGAAAGTGTCACCGGGCTTCATCACCGCGAAAAATACCGCTGCATTGGCCTGTGCGCCCGAATGGGGCTGAACATTGGCAAAATCGGCGTTAAACAGTTCTTTCGCTCTTTCTATTGCCAGCTCCTCACTCTGATCCACAATCTGGCATCCGCCATAATATCTTTTGCCGGGATAACCCTCAGCATATTTATTGGTCATTACCGAACCCATGGCTTCCAGTACCTGGTCGCTTACAAAATTTTCCGAAGCGATCAGCTCAAGGCCGCTCATCTGGCGTTCCCTTTCCTGGGCAATCAGGTTGAAAATTTTATCATCTCGTTTCATATCAAGTGGTTTTATTGAGTTTTTATTTACTTATTCCACAAAACAAAAGTAATAATTTTAATGGATTTGGCTGAATTCATTGATAAATACCGGCACCTGACAACCACAATTCTTCCTGATTAAAATCCCCCCGGATAAACAAAACACATTATGGCCCGTTTGATTTACCATTGAGCACGCTTATATCATCTGAATAATTAATTTTGTATCTTTAATCTGAGCCTATGATACCATATAAAAAATATAAACTTGATAATGGTCTGAAGCTGATCGTTCACCGGGATGAACATACTGATATTGCAGCAGTAAACCTGATGTATAATGTCGGCGCTAGAGATGAAGATCCAGAAATGACAGGATTGGCACATCTTTTCGAGCACCTGATGTTTGAAGGGTCGAAAAATGTTGCTGTATTTGATCGTGAACTGGAAGTTGCTGGTGGCGAAAACAACGCATTTACCAACAATGATATTACTAATTATTATATCACCCTTCCTGCAGTAAACATAGAAACAGCATTATGGCTGGAGTCTGATCGCATGAAGGATCTTAATCTGACACCTGAAAAGCTGGATATTCAAAAAAATGTTGTGATAGAGGAATTTAAGGAGCGCTATCTTAATCAGCCCTACGGTGATGTATGGGCGCTTGCTCGTGATCTTAGTTTTAAAAAACACCCCTATCGCTGGACCACAATAGGAAAAGAGATTGGGCACATCGAAAAGGTGCAGCCCGAAGATGCCAGGCATTTCTACGAGCGCTTCTACGCTCCTGATAATGCAGTATTGGCGATTGCCTCCCCACTGGATGAAGAAAAAGTATTCGAGCTTGTGAATAAATGGTTCGGGCCTGTTCCTGCTGCGCAGGAGCACTATCAACGATCACTGCCTGAGGAACCTGTGCAGAAAGAACCCAGGCAAATGGAAGTTGAAAAAGATGTGCCTTCCACAATGATCATACGTGCCTATCACATTGATGGCCGCCTTTCAGCCAATTATTATATTGATGATCTTATTTCCGACGTACTGGGAAACGGGGAGTCGTCCAGATTGAAAAACCGGCTGGAAAAGAAAAAAGAGCTTTTCTCGCAAATTGATGCCTGGATTTCCGGGGATATTGAACCAGGCCTGCTCGTTATTGGCGGAAAGCTGAATGACAATATCAGTGCGGAAAAAGCTAATGAAGCCATTCAAGAGGAGCTACGGGATCTTATGGAAAATGAAATTTCAGAAAGAGAGCTTCAGAAAGCCAAAAATAAAGCCTTGATAAGACTGGAAGAAGAAAAGACAGGTGTGCTGGAAAAAGCAATGAACCTGGCTTTTTACGAACTCCTGGGTGATGCAGATCTTTTTAGTAAGCAGGCAGGCATGTACAAAACCATTACTTCAGCAGGTGTGAAAACCCAATGTAGAAAGATATTTTCAGACCAAAATTGTAATACGCTGTTTTACAAGTCCGCAAAAAATCAATAAACGAAATTTTTTCAGGGCAACTTTTATGAGCTTAATTCTGTCCTATACCTGAAAACAATGGCTTCGGAGAAGGAAATAATAAAGGGTTGTTTAAAGGGAGACAAAAAGTATCAAAAGCTATTGTTTGATAAATATGCTCCTGTGCTGTTGGTTGTGTGCATGCGCTACAGCAAGGATCGGCAAAGTGCCGAGGATATTTTGCAGGAAGGATATATTAAGATCTTTGATAATCTGAAACGTTTTCGCAAAGACGGCTCTTTGGAAGGCTGGATGAAGCGGATCATGGTAAATACAGCCCTGAATCACTATCGCTCCAACCTCAGGCATTTTTATCATAAAGATGTGGATGAATATGCCGAATCCATTTCCGGAAATACCAGGATAAGAGAGGATTTGTATGCCAAAGATATATTGGATGTCGTACAGAAGTTGCCACCAGGTTACCGCACGGTTTTTAATATGTTTGATATTGAAGGTTATTCTCATAAGGAAATTGCAAAAAAGCTGGGAGTTACTGAAAATACTTCCAAAACACAGTTGTTAAAAGCCAGGAAACTATTGCGGAAATTACTGGCAGATTATGAAAAATGAAAATAATGAGTGAATACGATAATATAGGGCAATTTGTAAAAGATAAGCTGGACGGTCACCGGGAAACACCATCGGGTGATGTGTGGAATAAGCTGGAAGGCCAGATCCCTTCCGGAGCTGCCTCACCGCCAGTGAAAAGCTGGTGGATAGCTGCCGCGGGAGTTATCACCGTTGCTGCTGTTTTATATTTTGCCGTTTTTAATAATTCTGAAAAAAACCTGCAACCAACAAAAAAAGCACAAGAACCGGTTGCTGAAAAAATAGTTACTGACCAAAACGACCAACCAGCAACTGAACGCGATCAGCCAACCGTGGAGGAAAAAACTGTTAAACCAGAGCCTGAACCGCAGAAAACTGCTGTGAACATCCATGAAACTCCGGGGCAGGAAATAATAACTGAAAAAGACAGACAGACTTCTGAATTCCCGGTGATAGAGAGCCGGAAACCTGCTTTAGATTCACAAAATCCGGTTAAGAATAAAGTGCCGATAGAAAATCCGGAACTTGAACCATACGCGGCAAACGATAATGTTTTTGTTTCTTCAGGTGAACCCAAAGATCATGGCGTAAGAAAGGTTGCTTTTTCTGAAGATAAAACTGTTTGTGCCGGAG
>JBEPXQ010000031.1:0-10426 GCA_041641835.1 Bacteroidales bacterium | reverse complement strand
TATTAGCCTGATGAACAACCGCTTTATTACAGGCACGACAACTACCGGTGGTAGTGAAAAAGCACTTGTTTTTGTGGAGGATACATTGGATAATAATTTTGCTTTTACCAATAATAATCTGATCAATGGTAGTGCAGGACTCATTTATACAGGTAATGCCTCCACAGGAGTGGTAGTTACGGGTAATGAATTAACAGGGCAGTTTGCATCCGGTATTACGCTTAGCAATACGGTGGGAGCCCTTATCAAAAATAACATCATGAATACTTCATCCACCTTTGACAGCTTCAATGCTTTCGTGATGAATAATTCAGAAGGTCAGTTTGAAATTTCATATAATATGGTATCCGCACCCAACACTACTATAGGATATGGTATAATGGTTACGGTATCCAAAGGGGATTCACTCAACCATGCAAAAGTGTATAATAATATGGTGCTGGTGAGCGGTACAGCAGGTACAAACACACTTTCCTGCGGAATACTGAACATGGAAAGCAAGTTTGTGGATTATTATTATAACACGGTAAAGATGACCGGTAACGATCAGAACACGCCGGCTATTTGCCTGTATGACAATACCAGCCCTTCCATAGCTACCAGTGGACTTATAGTGAAAAACAACATCCTGGCAAATATGGCCGGTGGCTATGTAATATTCACACTGAATATTAATTCCGGTATTGTCAGCGACTATAATGACCTTTATTCTGATGGAACAGGTGATTATATTAACTTTAATGGCACATTAATCAATGATCTGGCCGGCTGGAAATCAGCCACAGGCCTTGATACAAATTCGGTGAATATTGATCCGTATTTTGCTGCAAGTACCGACTTGCATACCACCAATAACCTGATGAATGCCACTGGAACACCAATTAGTTCAGTCACAGATGATATTGATGGAGACACAAGAAACAGCAGCACTCCGGATATTGGAGCTGATGAGTTTGATCCCTCACCTTATGATCTGACACTCGTGGATATTATTTCTCCACAAAGTGCTTGCGGATTGACTTCCACAGAGGACGTTACATTTCGGATAAAAAATATTGGAAGTGCTTCAGTGAGCAGTTTCAGTGCAACGTATCAGGTACTAAATGGTTCAACTGCCGTAACTGAAACAATCAATACTACATTAAACCCGGGTGATACAGTGGATTATACCTTTAATGGCAAGGTTGACCTGGATGTATCCACATTCTTACATGATTCCATTTATCCTTTCCGTGCTTATGTGAGTTATACCAATGACCCGATACATCAGAATGATTCAATCTATACGGCTATCAATTCCAGGTATCAGCCACCGGCTCCTACAGCTACAACATATACCATTAATTATGCTGATTCTGTGACTATTACAGCAGCATCCAATGATACGTTGTATTGGTTTGATAGTGATACAGATTTAGTAGAGCTTAGCAAGGGTAAATACTTTACAACTCCACCATTGTATGATACAACAAACTACTGGGTAGAAGCACGTGCTGGTTCTGCCAATCTAAAGATCACGGAAGTTACGCAGTATCATGGATATGGTAGTGGAGCCACAACCCCTGCACCAAGCTGGTTAGCAGGAGATGATTTTGTGGAAATTACAAATATGGGAACAGCCCCCGCTGACTTAACCGGTTATGTATATAATCGCGAAGGAACAGGCGCCTTTACCTATAATTTCCCCGCTGGAATTACATTAAACTCCGGTGAAGTACTGATTCTTGCTACTTACCTGGGAAGTGTAGATGATCCGGCGAATAATTACTATGTGGCCGCAAACCTTTCCACTTCATCCAGCTCAGCAACAGGTCATTGGCTGGTTAATGATCAGGGTGTTTTAGTTGATGCAGTTGCGCTGAACGGCCATTCATTCTCTAGTTCAGCAGTTACCTCAGCCGATTGGTCCGGGTCTATCCCCAATTCCGGAAGTAATGCTGGTGTTGTTAGAACAGTAAGTGATAACAATACTGCTTCAGATTGGCAGATTTCAAGCGTTATTCCACAGTCATTAGGGTCTGTGAATCCTGCCTTATCTGGTTCCCTTTCCGGTTCTGGTAATAGCGTTTGCCCAAGTGCCAGAATACCTGTTTTAATTAATGTAATTGGTTTCCCATCAGTAGATGCGGGTATTTCAGCAGTTGTGAACCCGGCAGCCTCTGTGCCTTCAGGGACACAACAGTATATAGATGTGGAGCTTTACAATTATGGATTGAATACACTCACAGCAGCCGATATCACCTGGGAACTGGATGGACAGTTGCAGAATACTTATAGCTGGACAGGTTCTATTGCCTATGGTGACAAAGATACTATCCGTATTGATTCTGCAAGTTTCGGAGGAGGCGTATATGATCTTCGAACCTGGACAAGTCTTCCCAACGGTATAGCAGATACGATCAATACCAATGATACCACCAGCATAAGTTTCAATGCATGCTTAAATGGGTATTATACCATTGGAGATACTACACAAGGTAGTTACGATTTCAACAGCTTTACCGATGCCGTTAATGCACTGATAGGAGCTGGAGTGTGCGGTCATGTTGTGTTTGAAGCCGATAGTGGAGTGTATAATGAAACGCTTACATTGCCGGAGATTCCAAGTATGAATGCCTCCAATACAGTAACCTTTACCTCTATGAGCGGCGATAGTACCGATGTGGTAATAGAAGGTTCACCAATAGCCTATACAGAGGGTGTTATACACATGAATAAAGCCAGTTATTTCACCTTTAAAAACCTGACATTAACCTGTGAAAGTACAGCAAGCTATGGTCGAATTGTTTATATTGAAAACGGTTCTCACTATAACAAATTCGAGAACTGTGTGATAGAGACCAATGTAAGTACCAGTAGTTACTTCTCACCGGTTTATTCAACAGGCTCAAATGATAATTACAATGAGTTCAGGAATAACCATATTCTTAATGGATATTATGCGTTCTACTATAGAGGTTCAGGAACAACCTCGCGTAAGAAAGGAACCATCATAGAGAACAATGTGATTGAGGGCTTTTATTACTACGGGCTATACCTGTACTATCATGATTCCATACAGGTAAAAGGTAATTACCTGCAAAATCGCTTGAATGCAGGAACCGTACAAGCTGTATATACCTACTATTGCTTTAATGGATTTACGCTTGCTAATAATACAATTAACCTGTATGACCCGACCGATTCAGGAACGAAATACGGTTTACGAGTTTATTATGCAAACTATTATTTATACGTTGCTCCAACGGATGAACGGGGATTAGTCTATAACAACATGATTAATATAAATACGAATGGCTCCAAGTATGGTCTGTATAGTTACTATGCCAATGATGTGGAATATTACTATAATACTATTCAGCATCTAGGAGGAGGAAATGCCTCCAGGCCACTATATCAGCATAATTCTACATCAAACACAATTGGAGAGGCCTTTGTGAATAATATCTTTATTGACAATGTAGGTGATTATGCGGCATATTATAATACACCCGCAACACTAAATCATGTTGATTATAATAACTACTATACATTAGGAGGTAATATAGCTAATTGGAATGGTGACCAGTCGACGTTAGCCGACCTGCAGGGGGCCAGTGGAAAGGATGCCAACTCATTATCTGTTTTACCGGTATTTGCCGGAGCCGCAGATTTACATTTAGATGGCAAGCAGCTTAGTGGTAAAGGTACACCCGTTTCTGCTGTTACTACTGATATTGACGGCGACCTAAGAAGCTCTGTTATGCCTACTATCGGTGCTGATGAGGTGGATATGCTACCTGTTGATATTGGAATTGCTAATATCTTAAACATCCCATCTACAGTAAATGAGAATGATACAATTTATCCCAAAGTAGTTGTTATCAATTCAGGTACAGACACCATAGCTAATTATACCGTGGACTATACCATTAATGGCGGTACTCCGGTAACCTACAATGTATATAACGATACCATTTATCCATATGGAAATACGGACACCTTATCACTGGCATATTATATTTCTCCGGCCGGACTTTATCAGCTTTGTGCTACTACAGTCCTCGCTGCAGATTCTAATATATATAATGATGAATATTGCCAGGATGTATTTGGTACTCCAACCTTTGATGGTTACGTAACTTCTATAGATGATCTTGAATCCGGCTGTGGCCTGGTGAATGACACAATTGCCATTATAATAAAGAACATTGGAGCGGATACTATCCAAGCCGGGTTCCCGGCCAAATATATGGTTGATGGAATTACGCTGGTTGAGGATACCGTAAATACCCAGTTATTACCTGGTGATTTTATTTACTTTGAGTTCTCACAATTAGTAGATCTTACGGTAACAACCTTCGACAGTACATTCAACATAGCTGCTTGGGTAGAGGTGCCCGGTGATAATGTGACTTACAATGATACACAGTATGTAAGTACAGTGTCCAAACATACACCGGCTATACCAATAGTAAATGACATGACCATTGGTTATGGTTCATCGGCACAGTTGACAGGAAGTGCTACAGCTCCAATTTATTGGTATTATAATGATACTGTTGCAGCTCCTTTCTATACCGGGGATACCCTCCAAACATCTGTTCTGTTAGCTGATACAACTTTCTGGTTTAATGCTGTAAATGGAACCTCAGGTAGCCCAATACTTATTACAGAGTATAGTTCCGACCCGGATTTTATAGAAGTTATGAATGTTGCAGGTGTTCC
The DNA here is from genome assembly GCA_041641835.1 of Bacteroidales bacterium. Lineage (GTDB taxonomy): Bacteria > Bacteroidota > Bacteroidia > Bacteroidales > PWNQ01 > PWNQ01. The sequence goes on along the minus strand of JBEPXQ010000031.1, from coordinate 5,719 downwards.
TTTTGATGCAACAGGCTGGCAGGTTATTGCCAGTGACAATAATACTAATCCTGATATTGCAGAGACAAATACCTGGACGTTGGGACAATTCCAGGCTAAAGAAGTTCAGGCTGCCACAGAAGCTGCTCAATATGCAAATAGTTTACCCTGGACCAATACATGGAATATTTGGGTAATGATTGTTGATGACAAAGGTGTTATTCGTGATTTTGCAGCTCGTGGATTTACAGCCAGTCAAATCCAGAATATGAGTGTCAATGCCGGTGGATTTACAGGGCTTAACCCTGTGAATGATAACCAATGGTCAGGAGGAGGTGCACCGGTAAGTACTGATTATACATACAGATTAACATATGATTCTGATGATGCGACTGATTGGGTCACCATGTCAAGCGGATCACAGGGTTTATTAAACCCGGGACTCACAGCTCTTCCAAATTTCAGCATTGCCGGCTGCAAGAGCCCGCGCGATTCTGTCAATATCTTCGTAATAACACCTGCCGAAAATGCTGGACTGACAGATATTACCATACCTTCAGGTTGCGATCTCAGTATGGAACCGGTTACGATTGATATCGTCAACAATGGAACGGATACGATCATTGGTGGCCTTACTGCTACTTATAAAATCGATGATAATCCATACATCACACCAGAGGCAGTTAGCCTGGTGATCAATCCATACGATACAATGAGCTATACATTCAATGCACTGGCAGATGTGAGCAAAATACCAAATGGTGATACCTCATATATTATTAAATCTTACGTGACATTAAACGGTGATACATTGAATTATAATGATACGATCACCTCGGATACTGTTCATGCTTTTTACACGCCTCCACCTCCAAGTACCAGTTCGGTTACAGGGGTATATGGCGATGCTATAACGATTTCCGCTATCTCAAATGATACTTTAGTATGGTTTGATAATGCTACGGCTACCAAATATGTGGATTTTGGTAAATACTACACTACCCCAATACTTTATGATACAATCACCTTCTGGGTTGCTGCAGCTCCTTCAATGGAAGGTTTAGGACCAAATATTGCACCTAATGCTACGGTAACAGGAGTTGGTTTGTCTTCCGGTTCGGTGCCATGGACCAGGGTAAATGACCTGGATACGGGTGTGATAGGAACGCAGCAATGTTGGATATCTACAAGTACACCACCAAATGGTTCTGAATGGTTCGCGTTTACCTGGCCGACAGAGCAGGTTATTTCTGGAATGAAAATCTTTCGTGCAAATAATACTGCCAGAACACTAACTGGAGCTACATTGCAGAAGCAGACAGCTTCCGGCTGGGTGGATTTCTTCACCTGGACACAGCCTCAGGGTTCTGTTAACGTTGAGCTGAAGTTCCCTCCCGTTAAAACTGACGCTATCCGGGTTACAGATTTTAAGATGACAGGAGGAGGGCAACAATCAAATCCTAATTTCAGGGAAATAGAGATTTACCAAGCAGCCCCGGGAGGTTGCCTCAGTCCTAAAGTTCCACTTACTGTAAATGTGAATGTACCTGATGCCAATGCAGCACTTACCCAAATCCTGGTAAATGAAGACTGTAACTTGAAAGTGGATGAACCTATAACTATTGAAGTGGCTAATCTCGGAGCACAGCCCATTGATGGAAATGCCACGGCTGCCTATCGCGTAAACGGAGGTGCTTATATTACTCCGGAAACAATTACCACCGTGATTAATCCTGGTGATACCGGACTATATACATTTGCTACTACGCATAATATGCTGGCACCATTAAATGATACTTCTTTCTTTGTGGAAGCTTATGTAAGCCTTGCAAACGATACATTCCCCCTGAATGATAGTTTGGTTACGGATACGATTCAGTCTTACTATACACCTCATGTACCAATTGTAGCAGATACAAATATTACGTTTGGATCATTTGCAGCGCTGGTTGCCAATTCGTCTTACAGTATTAAATGGTATGAGACCGAAGTTAGCACACAGGAATTGGATACAGGCAGTGTTTTTGTGACCCCTATATTGTATGATACAACTACATATTGGGTTTCAACCAAGGATGGGGCCGCTGATTTAAAGATAACAGAAGTTGTACAATTTGAGACAGGTCAGGGTCAAACTCCTAATTATCCATCATGGATAACAGGAGTAACATCTGGAGATTTCGATGGTGTTGAGATCTCGAATTTAGGTTCCGCGTCAGCGGACTTATCAAAGTACAGTCTAAACTTCTACAGTACAGATGTATCCTGGGGTGTTAATGGAACGTTCACATTCCCGGCAGGGGCAGTGCTAGACCCAGGTGAGGTTGCCATTGTAGATATTAAAAACACTGCTTCGATCAATGATCTTGCAAATAATTACTATGGTGCAGGATTGATAGGTAATCCTCAATCTAATGCTACACAGGGTTATTATATTATAAATGATAAAGGAGACGTGATAGATGCAGTAGCAACAAATAGTCAGCAATTTGCCTCAAGTACAGGAGTTAGCTCTGCAGATTGGAGTGGCAATATTGCAAGCTCCAGTGGTAGAGCCGGTGTTATCAGGACTATTAGTGATAATAATACTGCTTCAGATTGGGTGATTTCATCAACATCTGCAACCCAGACATTTGGAACAATAAACCCAATGCTTTCAGCAGGATTGGGAGGCTCTGGTTGTGAAAGCGACCGTGTGCCAATCACTGTGAATGTTACAGGAGCTCCGCCAATCGATGGGCAATTACTTGCCATCAATGAGCCGGTTACGGGTTTCCTGAAAACAGCAAATGAGCCGGTTACAGTTTCGTTGAAAAACAATGGGCTGAATGCCTGGAGTAGCTTTGACCTGACGTATGAGTTTGACGGACAGGCTCCGGTTACGGAGACGTTTAATACCACGATGAATCCTGGTGATTCCCTTGTACATACTTTTAATCAGACTGTGAATATGATGCAGTTCAAATCCTATTCAATCAAAGCTTATTTGTCATTGTCTGGAGATACAGTCAACCTGAATGATACACTTTACAAAAGCGTTCAGAATAAACTGGATTACTGTCTATCAAAAGCTAATAATACGAGTGATTCGTATATAGAAGCCTTTTCACTTTCCGGAATAAATACCTATGATAATAATGGCACTGATTACACAGATTATACTTCCACAGTAGCTCCTGGCGTATTATTCCCTGGTGTGGGACATCCGGTTGTTATTACACACGGAAGTGCCGGTTCATTTTATACTGTCTCGGCAAAAGTCTTTATTGATATTAACAGGGATGGAGTATTTGATGAAGCTACTGAAACATTCCTGCAACAGACCATCTCATCATCTGCCATACCTGCATTTACAGGTAATATACAGTTGCCTTTGAATATCAATCCGGGGCTGACCATGATGAGGGTCGTGATGCAGGAAACTGCTTCTCTTAGCAGTGTTCATCCATGTGGCACATACGGTTATGGTGAAACTGAGGATTACCTCGTACAGATTACTCCATTGATTGCACAGGATGCTGGTGTTGTCGCTATTCCGAAGCCTAACAGTTTCAATATTAACGCGAATCAGCAGTTTACAACTGTAGTAAGGAACTTCGGTTCCGACACTATTCATACGGTGGATATCAACTATACCGTGGGAACGACCACCGGTTCACATACCTATACAACACCGATACCTCCTCAGGAACTGGATACGGTAAGTATGCCTATTATTACACTCCCTTACGGTAATCACAACCTGTGTGCGTTTACTGTTCTGCCGGGTGATTCCAATACCTTCAATGATGGTACATGTAAGAATATTTACAGATCTTACACTACACAGCCGCCGTATATTGATAATTTTGAAGGTCCCAATTATTTTATGAAGGATACTACCTCCGGCAAGGGTACACAGTGGGAGCTGGGATATCCGATGGGTAACAATATTACCTCCCCACATAGTGGTAATAATGCCTGGATGATTGATTTAGATTCCAATTATCTGGATGCGTTTACAGATGTGCTCTACACGCCTAAATTTGCAATTACCAACAAAGGGGTTGACTCCCTGGTATTCTGGCATTACTATGACACCGAATCCGGTGACGGATGTTATGTGCGTTATCTAAATGTTACGGGCTACTGGACCACATTGGGTATGGTAAATGATACCTCTGCCACTAACTGGTACACCGATACAGTTGTAGGCCAGCCTGGCTTCTCAGGAAACTCAGGTGGTTGGGTGCGTTCGGCTATATGCATTGATTCATTGCATGTGCCAAATATGGCATCTATTACCCAGTTCAGCTTTGTGTTTACTTCTGATGCAAGTGGTAATAGCGGTGATGGATGGGCTATTGATGACATCTGGGTGAAGGTGCCACGATCACAGTACGATGGTGGTGTTACGCAAATACTCACACCGGTGGATACCACCACAGTTGGTGATCAGGTTACCGTATCCTGTCGCATCAAAAACTATGGCTATGATCCGCTGACCAGTATTCCGGTTACATACAAGGTAGGTACTTCCACACCTGTAACTGAAACCTGGACAGGGAATCTGGCTACAGACGGCACAGACGTTTTCACCTTCACTACTGCATACACAGGTCCTGGCGCCGATTACCAGCTGTGTGTTTACACAGAACATCCTCAGGACGGTGATTTAACCAACGATCAGCGCTGCAGGTTCATCTATAAGAAAGCTCCAGCATTGGATGCCGGAATGGTTGACATAGCGCCAATGGTTAATTATAATGGAGCAACGGATACTATTCTGCCGGGTAATGTCACTATATTCAATCAGCCTGTTAAGATTAAGGTGTGGTTTACCAACTACGGTTCGTCGGATCTTACTTCAATGGACTTACAGTACAAACGGGGCACTCAACCTGCAGTTGCTGAAACCTGGACAGGTACTCTCAGTCCGTCAGATACTATGGAATATACATTCACACAAACCTACTCATCTGGAATTGGGTTTTATAACACCTGTGCAAGCACCTTACTAACAGGTGATGCAGACCCGGCTAATGACGAAGTTTGTGAGTCTTTTGAAGGTAAAGTAAGTGTTGAATCACGTGAATTACCAGGATTTATCCTTTACCAGAATATCCCTAACCCTGCCACAGGCGAGACCAGGATAGACTTTGAAGTGCCCTATGGTGGAAAAGCCAGACTGGTTGTCAGGGATGTATTCGGACGTGAAATGTTGGATAAGGAAATGAATGTGGTTAGCGGAAGCCATACCGTAGGCCTTGATGTTAACAACTGGTCATCAGGGATGTATTACTACAGTGTGGAATTTGATGGTTACCGCTTGGTTAAGAAGCTAGTTAAAACCAGATAATTAGCATTTCCTCATTATTTTATGCATGAAGCCACCTCTTGAAAAAGAGGTGGCTTATTTTATTGTGGACTTATCTATGATTATTTTATATATTTGAGCAAATATTAAATCTTTCGTGTATGAATAAATTTTTTTACGCTCTGATTCTTTTTCTGGTAAATTATACGCTGCTTAACGGACAATCAATCGTCTTTCATGAAGATTTTGAGCAACCTTCAGGTGCAGACAGTGTAATAGCATATTCATCATCAGCTTCAAATCACTGGGGTATAAGCAGTGATTTGTATGCCGGAGGTATGCGATCGGATTCTGCTAAATGCAGCCCTAACGATACTCTTACTCTTACTACTGTTTCCTTTGATCCCGGCGCAGGGAATCAGTATATCATACTGGAATTTGACC
>JBEPXQ010000030.1:0-10432 GCA_041641835.1 Bacteroidales bacterium | reverse complement strand
ATTTCGTGATCAACAATCTTCACGTATCTTTGTACAATTGAAAAGAGCAGATAAAAATGGCTTCATTAAGAGACAGGGATTTTGAGCAGGAATTTGAGATAAAGGCGGTTCGCAGTAGCGGGCCCGGCGGACAGCATGTGAATAAAACCAGCACAAAGGTTGAGCTGCGTTTTAATATTGAAAATTCGGATCTGCTGATAGAGGAGGAGAAGGAGCTGCTAAAACAGCGGCTCTCTAACATGATCACCCAAAGCGGTGATCTGATCATAACTTCGCAGGAATCCCGCTCGCAGCAATCCAATCGTGCTGACGCTGTGAATAAATTTTATGAAACCCTGGAAAAAGGTCTTAAACCGGTAAAAAAACGCAGGAAGACCAAGCCACCGGCAGAATTAAACAAAAAACGCCTGGAGGAAAAGAAAAAGCAAAGCGAGAAAAAAGACCTTCGGAAGCCACCGACGGTCAGCTAGCAGGTTCTCGATTAAATTGCTGTCCTTTTATCCGATTTCCTCAAACAATTCTTCTTTGGGCCGGCGTACTTTTGGCAGGTGCTGATACTGATCCTCGGGGGAACGGTAACCAAGAGCAGCAATTACTGTGGTTCTTAAATTTTTCTCCTTCAGACCCAATATCCTGTCATATTCCCTGGGGTCAAAGCCCTCCATGGGACAGGAGTCGATCTTCATATCGGCTGCCGCTGCCAACAGTGTGCCCAGTGCCAGGTAGGTCTGCCGGGCAGCCCACTCATCCAGGTCATCACGGCTGCTGACAAAGTTATTCATCATTTCTCCAAAACCCGCCAGCGCCGACTTGTCCTGTTTTCTTGTTCTTGCCACCAGATCCACAAATTCATCTACATCCGAATTATCAATATCGCTGCGGAATGCAAATACCATTAAATGTGAGGCATCTGTAATCTGCGGCTGGTCAAAAGAGACCTTACGCAATTCATGCCGCTTTTCATCCGTGGGTAAAATTATCTTGTACAACTGCAGACCAAATGAAGAGGCTGACAACTTCACTGCTTCCTTAAGTTTTTCCAGGTCTGCATCATTGATCTTACGGTTCTTATCAAACTGTTTGGTGGCATAGCGCCACTTCATTTTTTCTATAAATTCCATATTGATTTTCTTTTTTTCTTATTGAACTAACAAAAATTCTCCTGTTTTGATTTCAGATTTTTATTACTGCCTAAACAAAACCTGTATTTTGGGCTGTGGAAGTTCTGTGAAGTATGTTATCTGACAACCATTCAAATAAGATCAAAAAAAAGCTGCCCTGATCAATAATGGGCAGCTTTTTGGGAACTCGAATCATGGGTTATTTCTTGATGATCTTTTTGATAATTCGTTGGTTGCCGGTAGTGATCTCCAGGAGGTATATACCCGCATTTAATCCCGACAAATTTATTTTTGATGTATTTTCCCTGAACTCTGCTGCTCTGATCTCTTTACCAATCAGGTTGAACAGGCGATATTTATAGGCTTGGTTCTTATTCACTTCCACAGTGAACACATCACTGCCCGGATTCGGGAATACCCGGATGCTGATCGGGTCAACCTGCTTTTCACCGTAAGATGTGGGGCTCCCCGGTTTGCACGGGAAACTCTGGTTGCGGAAGAAGCTGTGCAGAGAATCAGCATATGATCTTAAAAGGGTAACAGCTTGCATGGCTGTGCCACCCTCAACCATAGCATTGCAATAAGCCACATCCAGCGTCATTTCCTCTCCCGGGATCATGAAAAGATCATTGCCTGATGAAAGCAGCAGCCGGCAGTCATACGGCTGATTCATAGTGTCTATCCAATGGGTGGCGAATGGCGGAGTTTGAAAACCAGTGGATGCATTCCAGGGATCACTGTCGCCCGGAAAAGCAAAACGGCTGTTCACTGTGGTGCTGTCATAACCATTCCAGCCATATTGCAGGTGAGTCATATCTTTCCAGGTGTTTCTTACCATGTAGAAATACTCGCTGTCGATGTGAGGGTCGGTAGTGGGGTTAGATGCAGGAACGTTAGTAGTATTTTTGAAGTATATGCTGTTCGTGAGTCCAAAGTATTCATTGTCGGTTATGCCGTCCCCAAAGCCTGTTCCGTTGATACCATGATATGAATTTACCGGATCGTCCTGCTGGTTGTCATCATACTTAGGTCCCCTGAGGATGATCACTCCTGCAGAAACTGCTGTGTCACCATATCCACCGGGGTCGTAGGCATCATCGTCATAACAATACATCATGGAGTTGGCCACATCAGTACCGGCATGATTATTATAACTATCTGATATATCAGGATCAGCAAAAACAGATAAAGTGAAATCCTTGTATATTTCCTGGGTACGGTTAATGATTTTGTAACTGGCAAAGATGGTGTTATTTACAGCATCACTCTGGGGGCAGTCGAAGGCATAGTAAAGCACCTGCACCTCCATTCCCATTGGCAAACCACCACTTTCAGCCTGATCTCCTCCCACATCATTCAGTACAACAAAAACAGCTTTATCACCTTTTATGTCAGGATAATCGCCTCCATTTAGCGGATCATATACCAGGTTGTTGTTAACATCTACGAAAGGAGCCAGCGGATGATTTGGTGTTCCGGCTGGCCAGTCAAGCAGTTTGGCAGAGGGAGTATAGCCGGGCAGGGAAGAAGGGTTGTTAAACCACTGTTGAAAATCTTCAATTTCATTTCGGCTGATGCCCCATACCCGGCTGTACTTTGTGATGCTATCGGGATGGATGTTTCCCTGGTCATTCAGTGGGCCGGAAACAAAATCGCATTTGTCGGAGCTGAATCTGTCAGCAGAGGCATACATATCGTTGTTCAGATTCTTTGCCGTCAGCCAGATTCCGGAGGTGTAAAATGTATTTTGCCCGGAAGAGGCGGGAAACTCAAAAAAGCTTTCAATATTCTCGGTTCCATTGCTGGCGGTTGAGAATTTACAAAATTGCACATTTGTGGCATTGATGCGTACATTCACATTATTTACATCCAGGGTGTCGAAAACCTGGCCACTTAGAGCCGATACGATTAATAAGGAAATTAAAAGAGGGAATAACTTTTTCATATAGATGGATTTTAAGGTTTGATGATAAAAGTATTAACAGTCTGAAGGGATATCAATCCCTAAACAGCTAAAGGCTGTGCTTGTCAAGTTAACGGGCGCCATGATCAATAAACAGGTATGAACATATAACTGAATACCGCTGTTTATCTGTACTATGGTAAGCTAATAGCTATGAGTGGAAAGCCCTTTCTTTTACTGATACTGATCGTTCCGGTGCTGCTGAGTGCTCAGGAAATTGAAATTGTTGATTTTGAAACTTTACAGCCGGAACTGCAGAAGTATGATGACACGGTGCGGATTGTCAATTTCTGGGCCACCTGGTGTGTACCTTGTGTGCAGGAAATGCCTTATTTCATCAAAGCTTCTGAAAAATACCAGAATAAGAAAGTAAAATTCCTCTTTGTCAGTCTCGACTTTCCCAAAAACCTGGAAAGCCAGGTGATCCCGTTCATCAGAAAAAGAAAAATAAAAGACAAAGTGATTTTGCTGGACGACCCTGATGCCAACAGCTGGATAAACCAGGTGGATAGCAGCTGGAGCGGAGCTATTCCTGCCACGCTGGTTTACCGGGGAAACAAGCGCTCATTTGTGGAAGGCAGTATTGACTATGAGGAACTTATTAAGATGATTGAGCCTAAGCTCTAATTTGACTTTTTAAATCAAAATTATAATCATATGAACAAGCTGATATTATTTTTTATTATGGCGATGCCGCTATTGATGGCATCCGGCCAGCCCGGCCTGCAAGTGGGTGATGAGGCTGTTAATTTCGAGTTACTGAATACTGATGGTGACTATGTTTCGCTCAAGGATTATACTGAAGAAGAAGGAGTGATCCTGATCTTCACCTGCAACCATTGCCCGTATGCACAGGCCTGGGAGCAGCGTATTATAGACCTGCACAGGGAATTTGCTCCACAGGGCTATCCGGTAGTGGCCATAAATCCCAATGACAGCACAGTGGTGCCTTCCGACAGTTATTCTGCCATGCAGAAAAGGGCAGAGGAGAAGGACTATCCCTTCGTTTATTTGCTGGATGCCAAACAGGAAGTGTTCCCGGCTTATGGCGCTACAAAAACGCCTCACGTTTACCTGCTGGAAAATATGAAGGACGAATTCATCGTGCGTTACATAGGTGCGGTGGATAATAACTATAAGGATCCGGAGGCAGTAACAGAAACCTATCTTGCTGATGCTGTAAGAGCAGTAATGGATGGACGAAAACCAGAACCAGCCAGCACCAGGGCCATTGGCTGCTCCATAAAGGTGGCAAAGAAATAATCCTGACTTCTTTCAGTTGGCTGTATATTGCTTGCAGACTCTGCTTATCTTTGCGCTGTGCAGCGTACAAACAAAATAATTCTATATGAAATGCCGGCAGTGCTGGTAACAGTCGTGCTTAAATTTATCCTGATGGATTGGCTCGATCTGCGGGCTTTTTATATCACAGCGGCTATAATTTTCTGGGCGATTTTTATTTACCGACGTTACAAATCCAATCCCGAGGTGCTCAGCCGGTGGGGAATACGTAAAAAGAATTTCAATTCCTCTGCAAAAGCACTGCTGCCTTTTGGAATTGCCGGCATAGCAGGAGTAATGATATATGGGTATTTTAATAATGTGGATTTTATTAACTGGCACTTCCTTCCGGTAGTGGTTGCCTATCCGCTCTGGGGTACCTTTCAGCAGTTTATCGTTGCCGGAATGATAGCCGGAAACCTGCAGAATCATCCCAAAGTAAAACTATCCGACAGTTGGATTGTATTTCTGGTTTCGCTGCTGTTTGCCTTGCTGCACCTGCCTTACCTGATGCTTGCCGGCTATGTATTCCTTATGGAACTCGTTTTTCTGAAAGTATTTTTTCGTTACCGGAATATCTGGGCCCTGGGCCTTTACCACGGGGTGGTGTCATCTTTCTTTCTGTACTTTGTCTCCGGGAGGGATTTATTCAAAGAGTTATATGCTGTTTTTATCTGATTTTAATATTTCCGCTAGATATGGAAAAACCGCTTGAGGTTTGTTCCTTTTTTCAGTCGGTAATGAAAAAAGAAAAGTACAGCAGCCACCGGTAATATTGTTGCCAACACAACTAAGCTCCAGCGCAACTTCAGGCCTCCGGTAGATTGAATGGACAGCAGCATTTCAGTGAAAAAACTCAGCAAGGCAGCTGCCAATAATGCATAGGCTATCAGGTTGAAGCCTTTTTGCCTTACTCTTGCTATGATCATTTTAAGCACGATTGCTGTAATGCTGCTGATAAGCAATAACGGTATGCCAAAGCTCAAGCTCCAGCTTAGCGAAGCATTAAAGCTGTCGAGCAATAATAACATCAGCGAAAGCGTGAGAAAGAAGCCTGATATCAGCAGATATATCCTGCGTGAAAAGAACCTTATAAGGGTTACACAGCCAAACAAAAACAACCCTACTACTGCCGGGTATTTCGACCAGCTTAGCTGAAATCCGGAGGTGAGGTCAATCAGCAGGGTGATAATCACACCACTGAGCAGCACCAGTCCTGATACTTCCCAAAAAAGTTTGAGCTTTTCACGGCGGCTGAGCCTCTGATACTGGCTGGTTTGCTTGTTTTTCCGCTGTCGTTGTTTTACGCGGATATAATCATTATCCTGCTTGATGTCACCAGGTGCTGGTTCGCCACAGAGCGGGCAGAAGTTCATATGTTCTTCCAGGCTCACGCCGCAATTGCTGCAGTTCTTCATGATTTTTCCTTCCTTGTTTGTTCTGCTTCCACTGTGATGCCTTTCTTATGAAGGATTCCTGTAAAAGTGCGTTCAAAAAGATCAGTTTTTGTGATATTGCCAAAGCTGATAACCAGCTTATCAGCGTAGCCTACGATGCCGCAGCCAACCTTCAGGATTTTATTGGGTGGCGGCGGACTAAAGATAAAATGATCCACAAACGGTGGAGTGCCTTCCTCCAGTTTTACCTTTCCCAGATTGGTTACCACCCCGCTGTATTGGTTGGTTCCTTTCGTATAGTAATTGATTCTTAGGATCAGTGATTTAAGAAACAAGGGAATGCTCTTTACATAAATCTTTTTTTCACTGCCCACATTTCTGGAAATGTTTTTATTGATCAGCTTTTCATCGGTTTCCAGCCTAATCTGGTGGTAAACTGCCTTAAGGATTTCATCAAAATTATAGTGCCCCAGGCGCAGATCTATCTCCGGCATCACAAACAGCGAAAAATTCCTCATGGTTACTGATGGAAAAATGTTACGCAGATTCACTGGCACCTGCACCCTCACCCGCCTGTTGAGGCTGTTTTTTTGCCTGATATCCTGGTTTTCGGCTACCTCCTGCAGTGCACACATATATACAGCTACCAGGTAATCTGTAATGGTGACATTTTTTTCTGAAGCTGCTGCCTTGATATCCTGCATGGAAACATGATACCTTCGGATGCAAAATCGTGACTTTGGATTGAGGGTGAAAGGAAGATGGTAGGCCCTGGACCTACTAACCATGGGAGGGATGTTTTCCCTGAAGTATCGCTTGTAGGAATCTTCATATTCTTCCTCGGGGATATTATAATCAGGATATTTTTCTTCGGATACAGTTTCTTCAGGTTTCGCAAGCTCTTCACTGTAATATTTCAGCAATGATTTTAGAAAATAAAGTGCTCCACCACCATCGGTAAGTATATGTGAACATTCCAGGCTTATCTGCCTGTCTTTAACAAGAACCCTTAGTAATAGTCCGTTTCGGGGGAATATCCTGCAGGGTTTTTGGGTGTCGGTTTCCACGGGAATAGGCTCGGGGATGTGCTCCAGGTAATACCAGAAAAAACCTTCTTTAAGCTGCACCAGATAGTAGGGGAATCTTTTCTCGGCATGGGTTACTGCCCGCATCAGGGCCGAAATAATCACCGGCTCTTTTAAAACTGCCGATATCCGAAGCACTGTAGTTAGTTTCCTGTTCATGACAGCAGGAAATATCTTTGCCGCGTTATCAAGAGTGAACCACAGTTTCCTGGTCTTTATTTGCTTATGAGTTGTTTTTTCCTGCATGAAGTGAATGCCTGTAATTACATGAACGTGCCGCCAAATGTAAGCAGCAAATGTGGTCTATACAAGTAACAAAGCATCTTTAGCCAAATATCGTCTTTAACATAAGACTAACAAACATAATCGGTGTGATTTATTCTTGTTTTTATGCGCGAATAAACGAGGTGTAGCTCCGGCTTTTGGCTTATTTGTTTTTTAGTATTAACGGGCAGGCTCCCTGTTGCCACTTGTACCTGCAGGAAACCATTAGGCTGCTGACTTGTTTCACCAATAACTTATTAAAAACCATAAGAAAATGAAAAAACTATTTTTACTATCGGCTATGTTAATACTTTTATCTGGCGCATCCTTTGCACAGGACGGCTTTGAAAACCGGCACATGAACAAAGGGATCGGGTTTGGTTTTCAGGTAAATGAGTATGCACAGGATTTTGGTTTCGGGTTTAATATTACCTCGCCATATTTTTTTAATGACAAGGTAGCTGCCCGCTTGAGGTTTAACAGGATGTATAATGAAAGCCTGCTGGACAGTGCTTATAATTGGTACCCCTACTATAATGCTTCGCTTGGAGTAGTTGGAGTAGGCGGTGCTGTGGGAGAATCTGTGCGGATCTATGGTGAGGGCGGATTCCTGCTGATAAAACCTAACGCTGATCTCAGTGATGAAAATTATGTGTTTGGAGGATACGGATTATTTGGTTTTGAATTCTTCAGCACAGGGGGATTCAATTATTTTCTTGAAGTGGGCGGAGTAGGGACCGGCGCTGTGGCCGATAAGGTGCCTGCTGATCCCATTTATTCCAACGGGCTCACCGTGCGTGCCGGCTTTAGATTTACGTTAAAGTAATGCATTAAAATATCAGGATAAAAAAAGGCGTGACAGTAATTTGCCACGCCTTATTTGTATCCATAAATAATTTTATCTGAGTTTTACCTCCGTAAATTTGGAGTTCATCAGCCTGGCCACAGCCATATATGATGGGATCAATTTGATCTGATCACCAACCTTATAACGTGTGCGATTACCCTGATTCAGGTTCTTGCCAAGGTCATAAACGGTCATATCTGAGGTAGTTCCAAGGAAGTTGATGTGTTTGTCTTTAAGAAATAATTCATCCACATCCACATCTATACTGCCGAAGTCAACAATAGCCCGATAACTTTTTTCGGTTTCATCACCTGAAAATTCAGAGGTGTGCCCGATGTTACCTTCTCCAATATTACCATCAGGAACAACTTCTTTTTGTTCCAGCTCAATAATATTAGCAGCAACATTAAAGGCATCCACGGTAAGATCACGGAACTTTTTACCATCAAAGGGAGATGTACCCACAAAGGCTGCTTCACCAATTCGGTAGTGGTTCATGGCCGGTGGCACCTTCTTCTTGCCAATCAGCGGAAGCGTGATAGAACTTCCGCCGGATATTAGCTCCAGCTTACGGTTAAATTTGCTTTCCAGCAGTTCTTTATAAAGCGAAAGCTGAATAAGCTTATCATAGGTGGGCTCTACGCCATACATGCATCCCAGGTTTGATCCGAGTCCGATGGTTTCAATATGGTCAAGGTTAAAAACACGTTGATAGAAATCCACGATGTTTTCCCTAAGGATTCCTTCGCGCAGCTCACCTAATTCCACCATGATGATCACCTTGTGAATCTTGCCCTGCTTGCGTGCTTCCTCATTTAGCGCTTCTATGGTACTGAATGAGGAGTTCAGGCTGATATCCGCGTTTTCAATCACGGTTTTCACCAGCGATTGCACCGGGGGTTTGATATACATGGTTTGTATATCAGGGTTGATTTTTTTGATGGTGCGTAAACTGGAGAGCCTGGAGTCACCCACAGAATGCAGGTTTTCCATGGCTGCATGATTCAGCACCGGCTCCAGTATTTTTTTATTCCCGGAGAGGATCTTAGTTACCAGTGTCCACTTGCTGTTGTGGGCTTTCAGGAATTTATCGATCTTCTCAATATTCCGGATTATCTTTTTTGTATTTACTAATAGGTCTGCCATAGTTTACTATTTGTCAAAACGCATTTCTGCATATTTGGATTCAAAGCCCACCCGCTCGTAAAGCCTTTTAGCCGGGTTGTCATATTCCACGTGCAGCTTCACATTACCGTCAGCATGCTCAATAGCCTTTTCGATAACCTGGCGCCCAACGCCTTTTCCGCGCATGCTTTCATGAACGGCTACATATACCAGTATGTTTTCAGGAATAAATTCACTCATTCCTGTTTTATTCATTACAAGTGCACCTACAAGCTTCTTGTTGTCATCAAATGCAGCGAGCATAAATCCGCCAATTCCGCCGTTTTTTTCAAATGCAAAATCCAGACATTTGTTGATCGCTGATTTTTCATCGCCAAACCGGTCAAGGTGTGTGTAGAGGAAATCTACATATTCGTCGCGGTTAATGGGAAGTTTTCCAAAATCTTCTTCTTTCTCAATTAGTTCAATGTTTAACATGGCTTGTAATTTTTATGTTTTATTGTTTGAAGTTGCTGTATAACAATAGATAAATCTTTGTTAGTGCATAAATGTTCAGATAAAAGAAAAATTTCATCACGGGAAGATAATTCCCGGATGCAATTTGGTTTTATGTGATAATCATTTTTGTAAATTCTCATACCTGACGCCCGTGATAACTGGGCTGCAAAGGTCGCTGTGTTCAAGGTTTTCAGCGAAAATCTTTGCAAAAATAAGAAAAAAATCCCATATCGGCAAATGCAGTGGGTTGATGGCGCTTCCAAAAATTATACTTTTGCGGCATGATAGGGAAGAGAGAAAATGTGGGCGTATATTTCTATGCATTTTTTGCAATGCTGTTCTGGGGTTTCAGTTTTGTCTGGACCAGAATAGTGCTGGATTATCTGAATCCAGTTAGTATAATATTTGTCCGTCTTGTAGTGTCAGCAGGTCTTCTTTATCTGTTTATTAGCCTTTTTAAGCGCAGGCAGCCCATTCATCGGCGTGATGTTAAATGGTTTTTTATTTCAGCTCTTTTTGAACCATTTTTATATTTTATCGGGGAGAATTATGGCGTTAAATATTCCACAGCAACCATCAGTTCTGTTATGATTGCTTTGATACCGGTACTGACACCTTTGGTGGCCTTTGGCTTTTTAAAGGAGAAAATAGGCATTTGGAATGTGCTGGGCATATTCATTTCTTTCACAGGTGTGATACTGATGATTACCGGCAATGGCTTAAAGCTTGATGTGGATCCAAAAGGCCTTGGTTTTCTAGGAGTAGCTGTGTTAGCCGGCTTGTTTTCATCGGTTTTAATGGGTCGCCTGGCACGTACATATTCTTCACTTACCATTATTACATATCAAAAT